>CAYLPM010000242.1:0-2331 GCA_964385525.1 uncultured Gemmatimonadaceae bacterium | reverse complement strand
CTCGCCTCCGGCGCGCAGCAGATGAGCGCGTCGACGGAACAGGTGGCGAGCGCCGCCCACTCGATCGCGGACTCCGCCGCCGTGCAGACCCGCGGCATCTCGACGGTGGTGGAGGCCTCGACTCGTGCTGCCGAGCGCGCGGTGTCGGTCGCGGCGCACGCGCGGAGCGCCCAGAGCGCTGCCGACACGGTGGCCAACTCCGCCCGCCGCGGCGTGACGGCGGCCGATCAGGCGCTCCAGAGCATGGCCGCGATCTCGAGCGTCACGCGCGAAGCCGTGCCGGCGGTGGCCGAGCTCGAGGAGAAGTCGCACCGCATCGGGAAGATCACGGACACGATCGCCGCGATCGCCCGCCAGACGAATCTGCTCGCCCTGAACGCGGCGATCGAGGCGGCACGAGCCGGCGAGCACGGCAAGGGCTTCGCCGTCGTTGCCGACGAGGTGCGCAAGCTGGCCGGCGAGAGCGCGCGGGCGCTGGACACGATCCGCAAGCTCGCCTCCGAGATCCGGACCGCCGCCGTGCGCACCGGTGACCACATCACCATCGTGAGCGACAGCGTCGCGAGCGGCGAGTCGGTGATCCGCTCCTCAGCGTCCGCGCTGGCCCAGATCGGGCAGGAGATCGAGGCCAGCCGCGAGGCGGTCCGACGGATCGTGGAGTCTACCGAAGCGCAGCAGCAGGAGGCAGATTCCCTCGCCCGCGAGATCGAGGCGATCGCCTCGGTGGCCGAGCAGAACGCCTCGACGTCCGAGCAGGTGAGCGCCGTCGTCCAGGAGCAGTCCTCGTCGATGATGCACGTCACGGAATCGAGCCAGCACCTCGCGGACATCGCGAGCCGGCTCAAGAGCGCAATGACCCGCTTCTCGTTGTGAGCCGCGCGGCGTGAGCGACCCGCTGGCGCTGCTGCCGTTGGCGGTGGCCGCCGGCGGCGGAACGATCGATGGACTGGAAGCGCAGCAGCTCGTGGCCGCCGGGCTCACGCTGCTGCGGCGCAGCGCGCCGCTCGTGCGCGCGCTGAGCGGCCGCCGCGCCGCTATCCTCCTGCCGACGTCGTCGCGATTCCTCGTCGCGCTCGCGGCGGCGGACGGACGCGGCGCCGTCCTCGTGAATCCGCTCGCGGCGCCCCCCGAGATCGCGCATCAACTGCACGAGGCGGACGTCGGCGCCGCCTACACCGTGAGCGCCCTCGCACCCAGGCTCCCGCCCGAGCTGCCGCACGTCCTCCTCGACGAGGCACCCCGCGCCGCGCACGTCACCGCAGCTGGCGAGACGCGCGAGATCGATCTCGGTGCCCACGCCGGCCTGGAGCTCGCCGGCGATCCGGCCGTCGAGGGCCGCGACGAGGAAGCCGCGATCGTCTACACCTCCGCCATGCGGGGCACGCCACTCGGCGCCGTGCTCACGCACGCCAACCTCCTCTCGAATGCCCGCGCGACGGTCGAGGTCGCGACGCAGGACCGGCACGACCACGTGCTGGCGGTGCTTCCCTTTTCGCACCTGTTCGGCCTCGTGGTCTCCGGCGCCACGCCGTTGCTGGCCGGCGGGCGCGTGACCACGATGGAGCGCTTCGTGCCGCCGCGGGCGCTGGAGCTGATCGAGACCGACGGGATCACGGAACTCGTCGGCGTTCCGGCGATCTACCATGCCTTGCTCGGCGCGCTGGAGCGCCGCGGCGGCGCACTGCGCGCCGACGCGCTGCGGCTGTGCATATGCGGCGGTGCACCGCTCTCCGTGACGCTGCAGGAGCGATGGTTCGACACCACCGGTATCGAGCTGCGGCAGGGCTACGGGCTGACGGAAGCCGGCCCCGTCTGTCTGTTCAACCGCCTCGACCTCCCGAACCGGGGCGGCACGCTCGGCGTCCCGTTCCCCGGCGTGGAGGTGAGCATCCGTTCGATCGCGGGCGACGATGACGGCGTTCCCGCCGACATCGCGCTCCCGGCGCGACGGCCCGGCGAGGTCGGTGAGATCTGCGTGCGCGGCCCCAACGTGTTCCGGGGCTACCTGCGCGGTGGCGAGGCGGGCCTCCGCCGCCACGGCGGATGGCTGCACAGCGGCGACCTGGGCGTGCTCGACACCGACGGCACCGTGCGCTTCACCGGCGTCCACAAGGCGATGTTCACGCGCAACGGCTTCAACATCTAGCCGCGCGCGATCGAGCGCGCGATCGCCGAGCTTCCCGGCGTCCGCGCGGTGCGCGTTCGCGCGATTCCCCATCCGTCGCGCGAGCACGACATCGCGGTGGAGGTCGAGGGGGCGGTGAACGAAGACGCGGTGAAGGCTTGGTGCGAGGAGAGGCTGAGCGCCTACAAGCAGCCGACGGAAGTCAG
>CAYLPM010000241.1:0-3158 GCA_964385525.1 uncultured Gemmatimonadaceae bacterium | reverse complement strand
CATGCGCAGCTCCGTGCCGCGCGCGCGGCCGGCAAGGCGGTGCTGCTGGTATCCGCCGAGTTGACGGAAATCCTCGCGCACACGGACCGGGTCGCGGTGATGTATCGCGGCCGCGTCGCGACGGTCCTCCCGCGCCGCGAGGCGAGCGAAGCCGTGCTCGGCCCCTACATGACGGGCGCGCGCGCGGCCGGCGCGGCATGACGTCGCGCTCCGAGCCGATTTCGAGTCCGGACACCGGCACCGGCCCGCAGGACACCGGCGTGCCGCGCGCGACGACGCGGGCGAGCGTCGAGGAGGCGCTGCTGCCGCCGCTGGTCGCGCTGCTCATCGCGCTGGTGATCGGCGATCTGCTCATTCTCACCTTCGGCGAGTCGCCGGGACGCGTGTGGCGCCTGATGCTCGACGGCACGTGGGGAAACGCGTACGGCTTCGGGCAGGTGCTGTACAAGGCGACGACGTTCACGTTCACCGGCCTCGCCGTCGCGATCGGATTGCGCGCGGGCCTGTTCAACATCGGGGCGGAAGGCCAGCTCGCCGCCGGCGGATTCGCGGCGGCGCTGATGGGCATCCTGCTGCCCGGCGCCACCCCGGCCCTGATCGCCGTACCGATCGCGGTGCTCGCGGCCGCCGCCGGCGGCGGCGCGATCGGCGCGATCCCGGGCGTGCTCAAGGCGAGGTTCGGCGCGCACGAGGTGATCGTGACGATCATGCTCAACTTCATCGTGCTCGCGGTGCTCAACTATCTCATCGCGAGCCACCTCGCCGAGCCGGAGACGCTGCACACGCCCGAGATCGGCTCGTCGCGCATCCCGCGCCTCTCGGCGTTCACCGAGGCCTTCCACGGCTCGGCGGCGAACGTCGCGCTGTTCCTCGCGCTCGGCGTCGCGGCGCTGGTGTGGTGGTATCTCTTCCGCACCCGCGGCGGCTATGAGCTGCGCGCGGTGGGACTCCAGCCCGACGCCGCGGAGTACGGCGGCATCGCGGTCGGCCGCACGTGGGTGCGCGCCCTGGCGATGGCCGGCGCGCTCGCCGGGCTCGGCGGCGTCAACTTCGTGCTCGGGTACAAGCTGTACTACGAGGAGGGATTCACCGGTGGCGCCGGATTCCTCGGCATCGCGGTGGCGCTCGTGGGTCGCAATCACCCGGGCGGCATCGTGCTCGCCGCACTGTTCTTCGCCACGCTCTCGCAGGGCGGGCTCGCGATCAACGCGCTCGTGCCGAAGACGCTGGTGGAGGTGCTCCAGGGGGTGGTTATTCTCGCGGTCGCGACCGCGGTCCCGGAAGTGCGTCGCGTGCTGCGTCTCGCGGTGCGACGCGGAGTCGCGGCCTGATGGAGATGATGCTCGCGTTCCTCATCCAGACCGTCCGCATCGCGATCCCATACCTGTTCGCGGCCTCGGGCGGCGTGGTCGCCGAGCGAGCGGGCATCGTGAGCCTCACGCTCGAGGGCTTCATGCTCACGGGTGCCTTCGGCGCCGTGCTGGGGAGCTTCTACTCGGGCAGCGCGGTCGTCGGCGTGATGTGCGGCATGCTCGCGGGTCTGCTGTTCGGCCTGCTGCACGCGATCGCCTCGATCCGCTTTCGCGCCGATCAGATCGTGGTCGGGGTCGCGCTCAACCTGCTCGCCGTCGGCATCACGCGCTTCTTCCTCCAGCTCGCGTTCGACAGCTCGTCGAACTCGCCGCGCGTCCGCGGACTCAGCGCGTCAGATCTCGGCTTCGCGAGCGGCCCGTTCTCCTCGCTGCTGAACCCGCTGCTCTGGCTCGGCGTGTTGGCGATCCCCGCCGTGTGGTGGCTCGTGTACCGGACACCGTTCGGGCTGCGCGTCCGCGCGGTGGGTGAGCATCCCGAGGCCGCATCGAGCGTCGGTGTTCCGGTCGCGCGCGTGCGGTACGCGGCGGTCGCGCTCTCCGGAATCCTGGCCGGCCTCGGTGGCGTGTACCTGGCGCTCGACCAGCACCAGTTCACGGATTCGATGACGGCGGGCCGCGGCTTCATCGCCCTGGCGGCGGTGATCTTCGGCCGGTGGGACCCGGTGCGGGCGGGGATCGCGTGCCTCCTCTTCGCGGCCGCCGAGACGCTGCAGATCCAGTTGCAGGCGGTGCAGGCGGTGCCGTCGCAGCTGGTGGCGACGCTGCCGTACGTCCTGACGATCGTGGCGCTCGCAGGCGTGGTGGGGCGGTCGACACCGCCGGCGGGGCTGGGGAAGGCAGCGGCGGAGTAGATTCGCCATCGTCGTACGGCACCGGGTTCTCCCTGACCTTCACGACAGGAGCGCTTCTTGGGCAAGCTCGCCATCCTGATGGTCACCGCGTTCGTGGACATGGTGGGATTGCTCATGGTGATCCCACTGCTTCCGTTCTACGCGGAGCGTCTCGGTGGCGGCGGACTCGAGGTCGGCCTGCTGGTCGCGTCCTTCTCGGTCGCACAGCTGCTGAGCGCGCCGTTGTGGGGCCGAGTGTCCGACCGGTACGGGCGGCGCCCGGCGCTGCTGATCGGGCTCGGCTCTGCGGCCGTGGCGTACATCGTGTTCGCCTACGCGAGCTCGCTCTGGCTGCTCCTTCTCTCGCGGCTGGTGCAGGGAGCCGGCGGCGGGACGGTCGGCGTGATCCAGGCGTACGTCGCCGACGCGACCGCGCCCGAGGACCGCGCGAAGAGCTTCGGATGGCTCTCGGCATCGACGAATCTCGGGGTCATGATCGGGCCCGTGCTCGGATCGCTCGCCTATCGGCTGAGCATCGCCGCGCCGGGGCTGCTGGCCGCGGGGTTGTGCACGATCAACCTCGTCTTCGCGTGGTACTTTCTCCGCGAGTCGCACGACATCTCGCAGGTCCACGCCAGCGGCCGGAAGGTCGAGCGCTCGCGTGATGCGCTGCGGAAGGTCATCACGCATTCGGGCGAGCCGGCGCCACGCCTGATCTGGATCTACGCGCTCTCGATGGGCGCGTTTCACGGGACGACCACGATCCTCGCGCTCTACCTCGCCCTGCGATTCGGCGTGAACGAAGAGTCGATCGGCTACTTCTTCATGTACATCGGCGCGATCGGCGTCGTCGCGCGCGCCGGCGTGCTGGGCGTCGCCGTGAAACGCCTGGGCGAGGCGCGGCTGTCACGAGTCGGCACCCTCCTCCTCGCGAGCGGGCTCGCCCTCATTCCGT
>CAYLPM010000240.1:0-2895 GCA_964385525.1 uncultured Gemmatimonadaceae bacterium | reverse complement strand
TCCGGAGCATCAGCGCGTCCGCGACCATTACGGCGGCGAAGGGGAGCTCGAGCGCACGCGCGTGCACTTCGCGGTGCAGGAGCACCCGCGCGGTACGGCCGACGCCGTCGCCGCGGGCGAAGCGTTCGCCGATGGTGACCTCGTGCTCGCGTTGAACTCCGACAACTACTACCCGGTGCACACGCTGCGCGCGCTGCGGGAGCTCGGGACCGCGGGCGTCGCCGCGTTCGAGCGCGGGGCGCTCGTGCGCCTCGGAAACATCACGCCCGAGCGGGTGGCGACATTCTCCGTCATCGAAGTCGATGCCTCCGGCATGCTCGCACGCATCATCGAGAAACCGGACGCTCGGACGCTCGCCGCATTCGGGGCCGCGAGCTTCGTCGGGATGAACAGCTGGTCGCTGCCGCCGGAAATCTACCGCGCCTGCCGAGCCATCGGGCCGTCCGCGCGCGGCGAGCTCGAGCTGCCGGACGCCGTGCAGTACGCGCGGGATGTGCTCGGCGTACCGTTCCGCGTCCTGTGCTTTCACGATGGCGTCGTCGACATGTCGAGTCGCGCCGACGTTGCGGCCGTCGCGGAGCGGCTTCGGGGCGTGACGCCTCGTCCATGATGGAGATCGCGGCGACCCTGCGCGCGGCGGGCATGTCCGAGCGCGAAGCGGTGGCCAAGGAGCGGCTGCTCGCGCGTTGCATCGAGGGGCTCGGCGCAGCCGGTCGGGATGCGACGATCCGGTCGCGGTCCCCCGCGGGTGCCGTGTCCGGCCCCGCGGCGTACTTCGTCCCGGGACGCATCGAGGTGCTCGGCAAGCACACCGACTATGCCGGCGGGCGGAGCCTGCTCTGCGCGCTCGAGCGCGGGTTCATCGCCGCCGTCCATCCACGCAGCGACTCCACCGTTCGCGTGATCGATGCCCGGCTCGGCGAGGCACGCGAGCTGGCGCTCGATCCGGAGCTCGACGTCCCGTCCGGCGACTGGGCGACGTACATCGCGGCTTCGGTGCGTCGCATCGCGCGGAACTTCCCCCGCGCCCGCCGTGGCGCGGACATCGTGTTCGCGAGCGACCTGCCGCCCGCGTCGGGGATGAGCAGCTCGAGTGCCCTCAGCACGGCGATCTTCCTCGCGCTCGACGGCGTCAACGCGTTGCACGCGGATCCGGACTATCGCGCCGCCATTGATTCGCGCGAGGCCCTCGCCGGCTACCTGGCGACGATCGAGAACGGCCAGAGCTTCGGTCCGCTCACCGGCGACCTCGGGGTCGGCACGTTCGGAGGTAGTGAAGACCACACGGCCATCCTCTGCTGCCGGAGTGGGGTGGTGAGCCGTTATGCGTTCGCGCCGGTCCGCGCGGAAGGGGAGATCCCGTTTCCGGCGAGTCACGTCTTCGTCGTCGCGTACAGCGGAATCGCCGCCGACAAGGGATCGACCGCGCAAGGACGGTACAATGAGCTCTCGCTCGCGGTCCGGCGCATCGTCGAGCTGTGGAACGCTGCGACACGGCGTTCGGATCTCTCACTCGCCGATGCACTGGAGAGCGCTCCGGATGCGGCCGCCCGAATGCGAGAGCTGCTTCACGGTGCGCGACTCGAGGACTTCACATCACCACGCCTGGTCCAGCGGCTCGACCAGTTCCTGATCGAGTCGTACGACATCATCCCGCGCGCGTCGGAAGCTCTGGCGCGGTGCGATGTCGGTGCGTTCGGCGCCCTGGTGGACCGCTCGCAGCGCTGTGCGGAGTCGATGCTGCACAATCAGGTTCCACAGACCATCGCGCTCGCCCGCCTCGCGCGCGACGGGGGAGCCGACGCCGCCTCCGCGTTCGGCGGCGGCTTCGGCGGGAGCGTCTGGGCGCTCGTCGGCGCTGGTCGCGCCGAGGAGTTCACCTCGCGGTGGCGTCGGACGTACGCGGACGCGTTTCCGGGCGCCGCAGCCGATGCGGAGTTCGTCGTGACGCGGCCGGGACCCGGAGCGATCGCACTCTGACCGACGGTCCTCTGGGATGGCGGCGCGACCTGAACGGCGACGTCCTCGGCGACGCCCTCGGCGAAGTCCTCGGCGACGTCCTCGACGACGCCCTCGTTGACGAGCCCGACCAGCGGGATCTGGGGACTCTCCCGACGGCGTACCTCTGGCGAGGGCATCCGGGGCGCACCATCATGCCGTGTCCAGTCAAACGAACCCGACGGAGGAGCACGCGATGCCCGTCCATCCAGATCGCCGGGACTTCCTGAAATCCGCCGCGCTCGCCGGCGTGGGCGCCGCATTGGGCGGGTGCTCGACGGCCGGCTCGGGCGCCGAGGGCGGCACCGGCGCGGCGGTGACGCGATCGCCGTATCCATGGACCGGCCTGTTCACGGCTCCGCCGCTCGAGCGCGTGCGCATGGGGTTCGTCGGCGTCGGACATCAGGGCTCGAGCCACGTCCGGAACTTCCTCCGCATCGAGGGCGTCGACATCGTCGCGATATGCGACGTCACCGCGGACAATCTCGCGCGCTCCCGGAAGGCCGTGACCGATGCCGGACGCCCGCAGCCGACGGGGTACGGCGATAGGGGTCCGCGCGACTTCGAGCGGATGATCGGCGAGGAGCAGCTCGACCTCGTCTTCACCGCCACGCCGTGGGAATGGCATGCGCCAGTGATGCTCGCCGCACTCCGGTCGGGGGTGCACGCCGCGACGGAGGTGCCGATGGCGGTGAGCCTCGATGAGTGCTGGGAGCTCGTAGAGACGGCCGAGCGGACGCAGCGCCACTGCATCATGATGGAGAACTGCTGCTACGATCGTCCCGAGATGATGATCCTCAGAATGGTGCGGCAGGGACTCTTCGGCGAGCTGCTGCACGCCGAGTGTGGCTACCTGCACGACCTGCGCCGGCTCAAGCTCACGGATTTCTACTACGA
>CAYLPM010000239.1:0-5170 GCA_964385525.1 uncultured Gemmatimonadaceae bacterium | reverse complement strand
GTGCGCGGCACGACGATGTCGAGCACCATCCCCTCCGGCAGCGTCTCGCGAATGAACCCCGATACGCGCTCGCTCACCGGATTGCCCGCCTCGAACATCGTCAGGAGCAGGCCCGTGAGCGCGAGATTGGGATTCGAGGCGAGCAACTCCTGGAGCCCGCGCAGCAGCTGCGGTGTCGTCTGGAGCGCGAGTGGCTCGCATTGCACCGGAATCAGCACCTCGTCGCTCGCGCCGAGCACGCGGCGGACGATCGCGCCCATGCCGGGCGGTGTATCGACGATGACGACGTCGTGCTCCGCGCGGGCGTCCGCGAGCATCGCATCTAGGGCGTCGCCCTCGGTGAGGCGCCGCTGAAACGCGGTGTGATCGCCTCCCTCCGCGATGGTCCCCACGAGCAGCACACGCAGCCGCGGCAGAGGCGTCGCGAGCTGTACCTCGTCGAGAGACCGCGTGCCGGCGAGGTAGTCCGCAAATCCGTCGCTGCGCGTCCCCGGCGGCAAACCGACACCGAAGCGCACCGATCCCTGCGGATCCAGATCGATCAGTAGCGTCCGGATGCCCCGTTTGCCGAGGCCGGCGGCCAGGTTGACGGCGGTCGTCGTCTTCCCGACCCCACCCTTCTGGCTGACCACGGCGAGGACCCGGCCCACGCTAGCTCTCGAGCTCCGGCGCGTCGTTGTCCACGCGGCGAATCTCCTCGAGCGTGTCCTGCGCATGCCGCACCCACCGCTCGGCCTCCGCGCTCGTGGGTCGCTGCTGGAGAAACGCCTCGAGATGCTCGACGGCACCATCGGTGTCCCCGCGCCTCAGGAGGAGGAAGCCGAGTCCGTAGTGCGCCCCTGAAAGCGCCGGATCGAACTCGAGGGCGCGCCGATACGTGCGTATCGCCTCCTCGAGCCGGCCCGTGCGGGAGTAGGCGATCGCCATGTTCTGGAGAATCCGCGGATCGTTCGGCTGATCGCGCAGGGCGAGCCGATAGGACGTCAGCGCCGCATCGTAGTCGCCCTGACGTTCGAGCGCCAGCGCCTCGCTCAGATAGTCGAGGCGCTGCGGCTTCAGCTTGCTCTCGGACTTGCCGCCGATCAGACGGCTCCACCAGGACATGCGATGGCGTCGGGGTGAGGGCGCGGGGTGGCGACGGGAGCCGGACGTGCACGATGCGCGCCGGGGAGCACCAGCTCACGATCGAGGGCGCGCGGCGTTGCGCGGCTGGAGGATGCGGCAAAGCTACGTACTCGCTCTCGCGGGAGCAACTACGCCCCACGCGTGCTTCCATCGGTGCTCCCCGCTGGGTAACTTGGCCGGGCCGCGTAGTCCCGCTGTCATCCATTCGCTCGTCCACGCAACCCCCGAGCCGACATGTCACCACGGCGCTACTCCGCCGATCTGGACACCGGGATCCTCGAAGTCGAGTGGCCGCTTTTTGGCGAGCTCTCTCGCGCGCTCGCGCTCCGCGTCGCGCGCGAATACGACCCGGACATCGTCATCGGCATCGCGACCGCCGGTGTGATCCCCGGCGCCGTGATCGCCGCGATTCTCGACCGCGAGTTTCACTCGATCCTGGTGAGTCGACGCTATCGCGCCGAGCATCCGCGTGAGACGCCAGCCGTTTTCGGCCAGGCGCCGCTGGAGGTGCGCGACCGGCGCGTGCTCGTCGTCGACGAGACGTGCGACACGGGCGACACACTGCGACTCGCGATCGGGGCGATCGTCAACGCGGGAGCGGCGGAGGTCCGGAGCGCGGTCGGATTCCGAACCGGGCCCTACGAGCCCGATTTCGCGGCCCTCGCCACCGAGAGCACGATCGTGCTCCCATGGGATCGCGAGGTGCTCGTGGACGGCGAGCTCGTGCCGAACCCGATCTACGCGGGACATCTCGGGAAGCAGAAGTAGGCGCAGACGGGCGAAAGGCGACGTCGACCAGCCGCCTCTTCCTAGACGTCCATCCAGCCATCGTGGCCGTCCAGCAAAACGGGTCGCCGGTCGACGCCCGCTCGGCCAGGGCCCTATTCGACCTCCGCCACCGCCTGCTCGTACGTCTCGCCCCGCCCGAGCGCGTCGTAGATGTGCCCCATGACTTCCGCGTTCCCCAGCAGGAACCGGCACCGCGATGCTCCCATCGACCGACACTCGACCTCGAGCACCGCGAGCGGCGCCTCGGCGATCCGCCCGAAGAAGTCCGCGAACATGCCGGTGGTCAGGTGACACCCCGGAAAGTCGAGCCCGCTCGCTGGATCCGACTCGCCCCAATCATCGCTATCGAGTAGCGCGACTGCCTCGCCGAGGGAGCCGATCTCGAGGGTGCCCCACCCCGCATCTTTGAAGTACTCGGAGGCGTGCCGCTCGAACTCCTTCACGTCCAGCTCCTCCGGCTCAGGCTGCCCCTTCGCGCGAAGCCAGGCTCTGAAGGACGCGAACAGCGACTCGCCGCCCGCGTATCCCGCTTCCTGGAGATAGGCCGCGGCCGCCGGCCCGGCGTCGCGGAGCAGGGCCGCTCGCAGCGCGGCCAATGACGTGCGGGTCAGCGCGACCATTCCGTGCGCCGCCAGATCGATCGAAAGGGGCATTTCCATCCCGAAGGTTACCTTCCCACCCGGCGCAGCAACTCGGGCTCATCGATGATTTCGATCCCGAGCTCCTTCGCCCTCTCCAGCTTGCTGCCGGCCTCCTCCCCCGCCACGAGAAAGCTGGTCGCGCGCGAGACGGAGCTGGTCACGCGGCCGCCGTGCGTCTCGATCAGCTTCGTCATCTCGGCGCGCGACAGGGAGGGCAGGGTGCCTGTGATGACGACTGTCTTCCCGGCCAGGGCACCGCCTTCCGTGACTGCCTCGGGCTCGGTGAAGTTCACACCGCGAGCGCGCAACTTCTCGAGCAGGCGCCGCGCCGAGTCATCCGAAAAGTACGCGGTCACCGCGTCCGCAATCTCCTCGCCGATGCCGCGTATCGCCAGGACATCGTCCGCCTCGGCCTTGGCCAGTCGGTCGAGGGTCCCGAAGTGGCGCGCCAGAAGCTGCGCCGATGCCTCGCCCACATGCTGGATCCCGAGACCGTTGAGGAGCCGCGCGAGCGGGCGCTGCGTCGCCTCCGCGATCGCGGCCACGAGGTTCTCCGCGCTCTTGTCGGCGAATCGCTCGAGGGTGACGAGGTCCTCGACGCGCAGCGCGAAGATGTCGGCCACGTCGTCCACCAGCCCCGCTTCGATGAGCTGCTGGATCCGCGCGTACGACAGGCCGCGAATGTCCATCGCTCCGCGTGACGCGAAGTGTACCAGCCCTTCCAGCCGCCGGCCGGGGCAGGCCACGTTCGGGCAATAGATCGCGGCGGCGTCCTCCTCGCGTTGCAATGGCGTGTCGCACGCCGGACAGCGCTTCGGCATCCGCCACGCGCGCTCGCTCCCTTCACGCTTGTCGGGCAGGGGGCCGATCACCTGCGGAATCACCTCACCCGCCCGCTTCACCTGTACCCAGTCGCCGACCCGCAGATCCTTCGCCTGTACGTACGCTTCGTTGTGCAGCGTCGCCAGCTTCACGATCGCGCCTCCGATCTCCACCGGCTCGAGCCGCGCGTAGGGATTGATCGCGCCGGTGCGCCCGACGTTCACCTCGATCGCGAGGAGCTTCGTCGTCGCGATGTCCGGCGCGAACTTTCGCGCGATGGCCCAGCGCGGCTCCCGGCCGCCGATGTCGCCGAGGGCGTCCTGCAGCCTCACCGCATCGACCTTCACCACACCGCCGTCGATCGCGAAGTTGAGTGTGGCCCGTACCGTGTGTTCGATGCGGTGCGCCCAGCGCTTCACCTCCTCGAGCGAGTGAAAGCGCTCGCGGTGCGGCGCGACCGGAACTCCCCACTCGGTCAGCCGCTCCAGCACCTCCCACTGCGTGTCCACCGGGTGCGGCACGCCCGGCGGGACGGCGAGCGCATAGCCGAAGAACCGCAGCGGGCGTTGCTGCGTGATCGACGGGTCGAGTTGGCGCAGGGCACCTGCCGCCGCGTTGCGCGGGTTGGCGAACACCGGTGCCTCCGCGCGCACGCGCTCCTCGTTCAGGCGCTCGAAGCCGTCGAACGGCATGTAGACCTCGCCGCGGATCTCCATCCGCGCGGGGTGCCGACTCCCGTGCAGGCGCAGCGGTACGTCGTGGATCGTTCGGAGATTCGGCGTCACGACCTCGCCGATGCGGCCGTTGCCGCGGGTCGCGCCGCGCACCAGCACGCCGCCCTCGTAGGTGAGGCTCACCGCCGCGCCATCGATCTTCAGCTCGGCCGTGTAGCCGCGCGTCCGGATCGCTTCCCCCTCGAGTCGGACGAGGCGATCCTCCCACGCCTGGAGCTCGTCATCGTCGAAGGCGTTGCCGAGCGAGAGCATCGGCACCAGGTGCTCGTGCTTGGCGAGTTGCGAATGCACGGGCGCGCCTACGCGCTGCGAGGGCGAATCCGGCGTGCGCAGTTCCGGGTGCTCCCGCTCGAGCTCCTGGAGCTCGCGGAACAGGCGGTCGTACTCCTGGTCGGAGAGCGTGGGGCTGTCGAGTACGTGATACTCGTAGTTGGCGCGGTCGATCTGTTCGCGGAGGGTCGCGGCGCGGGCGGCGGCCGAGTGGAGGTCGGACATACGCGGGAAGGCGGCGGGCGGTGGCGCGGCGCCCCGGTGCCAGCCGGGGAGCGCCGCCGGGCGCCCTACTGGGAGTCGCGGCTCTCCGCGGTGAGGGCGCTCGGGTGCAGCCCCTGGAGGTAGTTCTCGACGAACAGCAGTCCCTTTTCCCCGGCGCGCCGCACGAGCCGGAGGAGCGTGTCCATGCTCGAGACTTCCTCCAGCTGCTCGTTCATGAACCACTGCAGGAAGTTCTGCGTAATGTGATCGTTCTCCTTGATCGCCTGGTCCATCAGGCCGTTGATCTGCTTCGTGACCCGCTTTTCCCAGTCGAGCGAGAGCTGCACGGCCTCCTCGGCTGACGCGAAGTTGCTGCGTGGCGCGGGGATGGCCGGGATCTCCACCTGCCCATCGGCATCCAGCGTGAACTTGACGAAGCGCATCGCGTGCTCACGCTCCTCGTTTGCCTGCTTGTAGAAATGGCGGGCCAGCGTGGGGAGGCCCTCGCTGTCGAAATGCGCGGCGATCGCCACGTACTGGATCGATGCGCCGAACTCGTGTCCGATCTGTTCGTTCAGGGCGCCG
>CAYLPM010000238.1:0-6835 GCA_964385525.1 uncultured Gemmatimonadaceae bacterium | reverse complement strand
GAGCTCGAGGACACGCTGGTAGACCGCGCGCGCCTTGTCGCCCTGCCCCGTCCGGAAGAGCGCGTCCGCGAGCTCGAGATACGCCTCGCCGAGCCGCGGCTTGTCATTGGTTCGGAACGCATACTCGACCCGCTTCTGGTGGTGCCGGACCGAGTTCGGATTGAGCCGGATGATTTCATCGGCGACCGACTCAGCCGCATCGAGATTGCCGGCTCGCTCGAAGGAGATCATGGCCGTCTCGAGCTCGCGCGCGCCTTCCTCGCGCTCGCCGCGCTCGATCAGGGCCTCCGCCAGCTCGCGCCGGAGCACCGGGTTCGCCTCATCCTCCGCGACGCGCTGACGCAATTGCTCGACGGGGTCGTCCGCCGACCTGGCGCGCGACCGTGAGGATTCCGGCGCATCCGCCGACGCCGCGCCGATCGCGAACGCATCGTCGCCGCCAAGGAACGACGACTCGTCGCCCGCCGGCGCGGTCTCCCGGTCGCTCGTGTCGAGGCCGTCCGCCCCCTCGATCATGATCAGGGGAAGGTCCTCATCGAGCGGGCTCCTCCCGGCACCGGAATCCTGCCGCGTGAGCGGAGGGTCGAGGTCGTCGAGCGGGCTCGTGTCGAAATCGGGCGAGAACGGATCGGACGCGAGACCGAGCCCGCTGCCACCGAGACCCGTGGTCGGACCATCCAGCGATGGCAGCTCGCCCGGGAGCACCAGATCGTGCTCGGGGCGTTCGAACGAGAGCGCAGCGCCAAGATCGATGTCGGCGCGATCCATGTCGAGACCGCCGAAGCCGCTGGGATCCACGCTCGCGCTGCCGTGCACGATCCCGAACGACGCATCCTCGAGATCGATCAGGCCTTCGTCGCTCCGCGCACCATTCTCGCCGGAGTGGTGGCCGAGCGACGTGCCCTCGAATCCCGAGATCCCCCCAGCATCCGAGCCCACGTCATCGTCCAGGCTCGCATCGAAATCGGCGCCGTGGGTGACGTCGCTGATCGGCAGATCGGGCTCGCCCCGCAGATTCGCGAACGGCTCTCCCTGAATGAAAGGCATCGGCTCGACCGCGCCGCCGCGCGCGGAGTCCGCGGCCGGCGCGGCGGCGTTCCCAACCTCATCGACGCCCTCGGGCGGCGTCTCGTTCGTCAGCGAGCGGCGGGGCGGACGCGCGGGCGCCTTGCGCGCCGGCGGATCGTCGTAGTCGACGTCCAGGAAGACCAGCTCGCCCCCCTTCTCCTTCCGGCGCTTTCCGGTGGCCTTCGGCTCGGCTTGCGGATCGATCGACTTCATGCGATCGATCGTCGCGCGCGCCTCGGCGCCTCGACCTTCCGCATCGAGCTTCTCGTAGAGAATCTGGAGCTGCTCGAGCGCCTCGTCCTTCCGCTCGCGCTTCGAGAGCTGCTCGGCGAGCATCAACCGGATGTCGTCCTGATCGGGACAGAGATCGGCGAATTCCTTGAGCGCGCGGAAGGCCTCGTCGATGCTGCCGACCTTCTGCATCCGGTCGGCGTACTCGAGGAAGTTCTGCTTGGCGTCGCTGACGAAGCCCTTCTTGGCGCTGATCTTCCCGAGCTTGTAGTAGATCGAGCTGCGCCCGGGCGCGTTGCGCAGGATCTTGTTGCAGAGGGCGATGGCATTGTTGAAGAAGCCACCCTCGGCGTACAGATCGACAGCCCTCTCGTAGTGGTTGAGCGCCTCGGGGACGTTCCCCTGCCGCAGGAGCAGGTCGCCCACGCGATTGTACAGCGCCACGTCCGCCTCGTCCTCCCTGGGATCGAGCTGATCCAGGATCTGGACGTACACCGCGAGCGCCTTGTCGAACTGCTTCTTCTGTTCGAGATCGGCAGCTTTCTTCTTCAGCTTCGCGATGTTGGACATCGAAAGGGGCTGGACACCGGAAGGATCCGCGGCGCGCGCGGGTAAGGCGGGTCAGGCGTTTAACTTAGCCCCACCCGCAGGGGGGTACAAGGTATTCCGCGGAGCCAGGTACCCCGGCAACGACGATCGCCGTACCAGTACGGCAACTCGCGAATGTCGTCCATCTCGAAGAGCGCGAGATCCGCCGAGAAGCCCGGCGCGAGCTGACCCGTCTCCGTCGCGAGGTCGAGCGCGGCCGCCCCGTTGACCGTCGCGGCGAGGATCGCTTCGGCGGCCGACATGCGGAGCTGGCTCACCGCCAACGTGAGCATGAGCGGGAAGTTCACCGTCGGCGAGGTGCCGGGATTGAAGTCGGTCGCGAGGGCGACCGCGGCGCCTTCGTCGAGCAGCCGTCGAGCAGGCGCCTGCCGGTCCCGCCCGAGGAAGAGCATCGTGCCGGGGAGCAGCGTTGCGACAGTGCGCGAGGCTGCGAGAGCGGCGATGCCGCCATCGGAGATCGCGGCGAGATGATCGGCCGATGTGGCACCAAGCTCTGCCGCCAGTTCCGCGCCGCCCGCGGGTTCGAGCTCATCCGCGTGCAGCTTCACTCCGAGACCGGCGCCGGCCGCGCGGCGGAGAATCGCCCGGGATTCGGCGATCGTGAACACGCCTGGCTCACAGAACACGTCCGCGAAGCGGGCGAGTCGCTCACCGGCCACGCGCGGCAGCATCTCCTCGAGCAGCACGTCGAGGTACGCCTCACGTCCGCCCTCGCGGGCGCGGTACTCGTGCGGGATCTCGTGCGCGCCGAGCCACGTCGGGACGAGCCGCAGCGGAAGCTCGGCGGCGAGGCGCGCGATCACGCGGAGCGACTTGAGCTCGTCGTCGAGCGACAATCCGTAGCCCGACTTGAGCTCCACGGTGGTGGTGCCGTACGCGGCCAGGGTGAGGAGACGCGCGCGGGCGAGTGCATGGAGATCGTCCTCGGTCCGTGCGCGAAGATCGCGGACGGACGCGTGAATTCCGCCGCCGCGTCTCGCGATCTCCAGGTACGGCACGCCGGCGGCGCGCAGCTCCTGCTCCTCGTAGCGCGCGCGCCCGAAGATGGCGTGCGTGTGCGAGTCGACCAGGCCGGGCGTGAGCACGCCGCGCGCGCAGTCGATGAGCTCCGCATCCGGGTATGCTCGCTCGAGATCCTCCCGGGCACCGACGGCCGCGATCCGCTCCCTCTCGACGGAAACTGCGGCATTGGTGAGAATGCCGGCATCGCGCATCTCGGCGCCTCGGCGTGCACGCGGAGGGCCGGCGCAGGTGACGATCTGGGAGGCGTTGACGAAGAGGAGCGTCATGGAGAGGAGAGTTCTGGGAACGGCATGGGGGATCCAAGACTCGAGACTGCCAGCCTTTCCAGCGCACCAGCCGGCCAGATCCTGCACTCGCCGTTGCTCGCGGGCTGGCACGCTGGCTCGCTGGCGGTCTCGAGTCTTGGATCCCCCCAGCCGCTTCCCCGAACCATGCCTGTCAAGCCATGATGTCCCGCACGCGCGAGATGCTGAGCGGCGCCTGTGCCTCGCCGCGGCACGCGTAGTAGCAGGCGTTGCAGTCGATCTCCTGGTACGCGCGGAAGTCCCGCCAGTGGAAGTCGACCGGATAATCGGGACACCGCTTCACGTGTCCGGTGGGTGAGATGTGGATGGTTCGAATGCCGGCGCGGCAGGGCTCGGACATCTCGCCGCGCGCGAAGCGCGGGATCTGCGCGAGATAGTGATCGGAGTTCACGATCACGCCGCGACGCCGGCGCTTGTACGCGAGCAGCTCGGCGATCGCCTCCTCCAGCGCCTGCAGCTGTTCCCGGCGCAGCAGGTGCGCGGCGTTCCCGTTCTTGAAATCGGTGTAGACGCTGAAGTTCACGCCACACCCCAGCTCCTCGGCGCGGCGCACCAGCGGCATGAGCTGATCGAGGTTGTCGTCCTTGATCACCGAGTTGAACCGGATGTTGTCGACGCCGTTGGACCGGAGCGCCGGGATCGTGTCCATGATCCTGCGCGTGAGGCCGGGAATGCCGCGCGCGGCATCGTGCCGCTCGTCGAGATAGTCGAGCGAGATGTTGAGCTGGCTGAGCCCGGCCTCCCAAAGAGAGCGTCCCCGCTCGGGCGTGAGCATGGCACCATGCGTGAGCAGCGTCAGGTATCGCACGCGCACCGCTCGCGCGACGGCCGCGACGAGATCCTCCAGATCGCGGCGCAGTGTCGGCTCGCCGCCGGTGAAGGTGATGACCATCGGATTGAAGTAGCGCGCCGCGTCGGCGAAGCTACGCAGCTCGTCCGCCTTCGCAGTCGGCGAGGTCTTCCAGTAGTCGCAGAACGAGCAGCGGGCGTTGCACCGCATCGTCACCTCGAAGCTGACCGAGATGGGGCGGCGGCGCAGCGTCAGCCATGCGTACTTGGCGAGGAAGACGGGGACGTCGAGTGGGCGGAAGCGGGACGAGAGCATCAGCCGGCGAGGATCGGCATCAGGGTCGCATCGGGATCTCGATCCCGTGCGCTCGCGCCGCGTCCTCCGCGTCCGGATAGCCCGCATCGACGTGCCTCGCGATGCCGATCCCCGGGTCGTTCGTCAGCACCCGCTCGAGCCGCACGCGCATCTCGGGCGTCCCATCGGCGACGATCACCTGTCCGGCATGCAGGGAATTACCCATCCCGACGCCGCCCCCGTGGTGGAACGAGACCCAGGAGGCGCCGCTGGCCACGTTGAGCATCGCGTTCAGGATCGGCCAATCGGCGATCGCGTCGCTGCCATCGCGCATCGCCTCCGTCTCGCGGAACGGCGACGCCACGCTGCCGGTATCGAGGTGGTCGCGCCCGATCACGATCGGCGCCGAGAGCTCCCCTCGCGCGACGAGATCGTTGAGCGCGACGCCGAAGCGCGCTCGCTCGCCCTGCCCCAGCCAGCAGATGCGCGCGGGGAGTCCCTGAAAGTGCACACGCTCGCCGGCGAGCATGATCCAGCGGCGCAGGTGCTCGTTCTCCGGAAACAGCTCCAGCACCAGCTCGTCGGTCCGGTGAAGGTCGCGCGGATCGCCGGAGAGCGCCACCCAGCGGAAGGGCCCCTTCCCCTCGCAGAAGAGCGGCCGCACGTAGGCGGGCACGAACCCGGGGAACGCAAACGCGTCCGCCACCCCGGCGTCGAGCGCGACGGTGCGAATGTTGTTGCCGTAGTCGAACGTGACCGCGCCCCGGCGCTGCAGCTCCAGCATCGCGCGCACGTGATCGACGATCGAGGCCGTCGCCCGCGCGATGTACCGAGCGGGGTCGCTCCGGCGCAGCTCGTCCGCGGCATCGAGCGAGAGGCCGGCGGGAACGTAGCCGTTGAGCGTGTCGTGGGCGCTGGTCTGGTCCGTCAGCACATCCGGCACCACGCCGCGGCGCACCATCTCGGGCAATACCTCGGCCGCATTGCCGAGCAGCGCGACCGACAGCGCCCGCCGCGCAGCGCGGGCTTCGTTCAGCCACGCGAGCGCCTCATCGAGGATCGGCGTCTTGCGATCCACGTAGCCGGTTGCGAGGCGCTTGTCGATCCGCGATTCGTCGACCTCGATGCCGAGCAGCGTCCCGCCCTGCATCGTCGCGGCCAGCGGCTGCGCGCCGCCCATGCCGCCAAGGCCGGCGGTGACGACGAGCTTCCCCGCGAGACTGCCGTCGAAGTGCGTGCGCGCCACCGCGCCGAAGGTCTCGTACGTCCCCTGCAGGATCCCCTGAGAGCCGATGTAGATCCAGGAGCCCGCGGTCATCTGGCCGTACATCGTGAGGCCGAGCCGTTCCAGCTCGCGGAACTTCTCCCAGGTCGCGAAGCGGCCGACGAGGTTCGCGTTGGCGAGCAGCACCCGCGGCGACCACGGGTGCGTGCGGAACACGGCGACGGGCTTGCCGCTCTGAATCAACAGCGTCTCATCGTGCTCGAGCGTGCGCAGCGTCCGGACGATGGCGTCGAACGCCTCCCAGCTTCGCGCGGCGCGCCCCGTCCCGCCGTACACCACCAGGTCGTCCGGCCGTTCGGCGACATCCGGGTCGAGGTTGTTCATCAGCATGCGCAGCGCGGCTTCCTGCTGCCATCCGCGGCACGATATGGTCGAGCCGCGCGGGGCGCGGACCTCGCGCGGCCCCGATGCGCTCGCGCGTCGCTGGTGTTCCGTGCCGGCGATCGTCATGCGGGTATCGCCTCCGCGGAAGGTGCGAAGCGTCCGCGCGCCACCGCCTCGGTGAGCGTCTCGATGTCGGGGCTCAGGACGCGGTCGTCGCCGAGCGGCGCGACCAGCGAGCGCACCATTCGATGCGCATCGGCGACGCCGGCACCGGGTCGCAGTGGAGCACGATAGTCGATCCCCTGCGCCGCGCACATGAGCTCGATCGCGATTATGTGCTGCACGTTGCGCACGATTCGACGCAGCTTCCACGCCGCTCCCATGGCCATCGGGACCACGTCTTCCCGGTTGCCGTCGGTCGGGATCGTGTCCACGCTCGCCGGGTGGGATAGCACCTTGCACTCGCTGGCGAGCGCGGCCGCGGTCACCTGGGCCATCATGAAGCCGGAGTTCACGCCCGCATCGGCCGTGAGAAATGGAGGAAGCCCCTGATTCATGTCCGGATGCACCAACCGGTCGATCCGCCGCTCCGCGATCGTCGCGAGGTTGGTGAGCGCGATCGCGGTGACGTCGAGGGCGAGCGCCACGGCCTGGCCGTGGAAGTTGCCGCCGCTGAGCATCTCGCCGTCCGCGAACACGAGCGGGTTGTCCGTCGCCGCATTGAGCTCGCGGCTCACGAGCCCGGCGGCAAAGCCGAGCGCGTCGCGCACCGGTCCGTGCACCTGCGGCATGCATCGCAGGGCGTACGCATCCTGCACGCGCGGATCGCCATGGCGATGTGATTCGCGAATCTCGCTGTCGGCGAGGAGCGCGCGAAGCACCGCCGCGGACTCTGCCTGACCGACC
>CAYLPM010000237.1:0-1874 GCA_964385525.1 uncultured Gemmatimonadaceae bacterium | reverse complement strand
CGATGGATCGGTGTAGCCGACCTCCCGGATCGCGCCGCGCGTCACCGCCTCGTAGTCGACGATCGCGGTCGAGGTGATCTCGCCCGCGAGCACCACGTCGCCGCCCTTGCACAGCACCTCGCACGCGACCCGGCTGCGCGGGTCGCCGGCCAGGCAGGCGTCGAGGATGGAGTCGGCGATGAAGTCGCAGACCTTGTCGGGGTGACCTTCGGAAACGGATTCCGAGGTGAAGATGTGCGCGTCGCCGGCGCTTGACGGAGGTGCTGGTCTGATGCTCATGTTCGCGAGTCCTGGTGTTCGAGTGGTCCCGTGGGAGCGCGGAGCTCGGCAGGTCCCGGCCACGAACCGGAAGGACCCGAACGCGAGAACGGCCCGCGCCTTTCGGTCGCGGGCCGTTCCTCCGCGACTTAGATGGAGCCACCGGATTGCTCCGGTCGCGCGGCCCATCAAGTCGGGAAAATCGCCGCGCAGAGGTCAAGCTATTGGATCATCGCGAGTTCGTCAACGTCTGCCGGTCCGGCATCGATTCGAGACGAGCCGGTCGGGCTACAGGATGCCGCTGCTCCTCACCTTGAAGTCGACGTTGTCCGTGATCCACTTCCACAGCTCGTCCTGCGCATCCACCGGTGCCTCCGGCAGGAGGTGGGTACGCCAGGTGTGCATGACTTCGTCATCCACCGTCCACATGCGGACGCGCCGACGCGGAACGTTGCGCTCCCACTCGACGGCGACCGTCGGACGCGGGAACAGCAGCCGGACCGTCACCGATCGCGAGAGATACTCGAGCTGACTCACATCGATGCGCGTGTACCGCTCGCCGTCGGCCTTGCCGCCGATGTCCGGCACGCCATCGCTCAGGATCACGACCTCGAGCGGAGCGAGGACGAGCCCCTGGCGCTTGATCAGCGTCGCGACGCGCTCGAAGAACGGGTTGAAATCCGTGAGCCCGTCATCCACCGGATACTGCTGGCGGAGATAGGTCTTGATCTCCCCCACGCTCTTGCCCTGGAACGTGTGGATCGGCTGGAACGACTGGGCCTGCTCCGGCGTGTTGCCGCCGATCGTGCCGACGAACACGGCCGTCGGCACTCGCAGTCCGCCCAGCCCATTCAGATGCGCGTACAGATAATGCGCGGCGAAGTCGATCGCGCTCTCGTATCGCCCGCCGGTGCGGAACGAGCCACTGACGTCGATCCCGACCACCAGTGTGTTCCGCGCGACGCGACCTTCGCTGCCCTCGGCCGGAAAGCAGGCCAGTGCGCCCGCGATGCCGACGAGGAGACCAAGTCCAAGCACCGCTCGACGCCCCCTCATCGTCCCACCGCCTTGAGCTCGATTGGCGTCGGCCGGCGCGGCGGCAGACCGATGTCCATCGGGTCAGCCCGTGTCTCGCGCGCCGCCGCACTCCACGCCTGCGTCACCGCGAGCAGGTCTTCGAGATTCCTGAACGGCAACGCGAACACCGGACGCGAGGTCACCGCCACCACCGCAAAGTTGATCGCGGCCGCCAGAAGCTGAAGCACCGGGAGCGAGATCAGCTCCGAGAACTCCTTCGCCTCGCGGCGGAAGTACTCCGTCTCCGCCTTCAGCGCGGCGATGGGTGCGCGCCAGAGATCCGGCGCGACCGGTGCGGCGATGTCCGCCGCCTGTTGCAGACCCACCGTGTTGCGCGCGAGGATCGCCAGCAGAGCCGGCGTCCCGAAGCGGCCGAAGAGGAACCACGTCATCCCGCGGAGACCCATCCACCCGAACGACGCCAGCGCGAGCGTCGCGACGAGGCCGAGCTGCACCTGCCCGCCCGACGTCTGCGCGATCCACGGCGTCACGGCGTCGACGAGCTCGCGATAGAGGAACACGACCTCGAAGAACATCAC
>CAYLPM010000236.1:0-4189 GCA_964385525.1 uncultured Gemmatimonadaceae bacterium | reverse complement strand
CCGTGGATCGTGCCGAAGGAGTTCTACGGCGATCCGATGGAGAAGCTGCGTCAGACGCTGAGTGTCGGCGGCACGCAGATGCAGGAAGCGCGCGCCGGCGACATGATTCACTCCCTGTACGAGCTGATCGAGTATGCGTCGTCGATCATCACGCTGTACCCCGGCGACGTGATCAACAACGGCACCTCCGGCGGCGTCGGCATGGGCACGGCCGTGCGCGGCGAACAGCGCTTCCTGCAGCCGGGCGAGGAGATCACCGCGACGATCGACGGGATCGGGACGCTGCGCATCCCGGTGGTCGCGGAAGGTGCACCACTCCCCGGCACGGGCGCGAGACTGCCACCGGTCAGGAGCTACCGACCGTGAAGCTCGTCTTTGCCGTCCGGGCTTTGTTGGGCGAATGGCTTCCCATGACGAACTCCTCGATGTCTCGAGTGGTGCTCGCCACCGCGTACGCACTCGCGCTCACGATATCGCTCGCGTGCAGGGATGGGCCGCCATCGATCGCCTCGACCGCGCCGGATGGATGGGTCCAGGTCTGGAGCGATGAGTTCGACGGGGAGCTCGGCGCACGCATCGACGGCACGACGTGGCGTCACGATATTGGAGACGGGTGCACGGAAGGCATCTGTGGTTGGGGCAACAACGAGAAGGAGTACTACACCGACGCACCCGAGAATATTGCGCTCGACGGACAGGGGAATCTGATGATCGTCGCCCGGCGGGCGTCGGCGGACCTCACGTGTTATTACGGTCCGTGCCTGTATACATCCGCCAAGGTCACGACCAGGGGTACGCTGCTCGTCCAGCCTGGCCGCGTCGAAGCTCGCATCAAGCTGCCCGCCGGACAGGGGCTGTGGTCCGCCTTCTGGATGCTGGGCCATCGTCACCCCGCCGTCCCCTGGCCGGCGTGCGGAGAGCTCGACATCATGGAGCACAAGGGGAGCCAGCCGACGACGACGAGCTCGGCGGTGCATGGTCCGGGCTACTCCGGGAACACGCCGTTCGCTCACGCACATGGACTCCCGCACGGCACTCTCGTGGACGACTTCCACACCTTCGCGGTCGAATGGGATTCGCTGCGCGTCCGATTCTTCGTCGGCGACAGCGCCCACTACGAGCTCACCCGCGGCGCTTTGCAGCAGTTCGGTGAGTCGGTACTGGACCAGCCGTTCTATCTGATCCTCAATCTGGCCGTCGGTGGGACTTTCGACGGGGATCCCCAGTCGGAGGCGATTTTCCCGGCGACGATGCTCGTCGACTACGTGCGTGCCTATCGGCGATGCGCGTCGCCCGCCTGCGAGGAAGAGGCGACGAAATCCAGATGATGTCGGTGCCGCATACGACGTGACCCGACCACCGTGACGACGAGGCTCCACGGCCGAGCGCGATGACTGGTCTGGCCCGGCAACAATTCACCGTCATCCGCCTACGACCGTCACCACCGAACTCGCTTCTGACGCCAGGGGAATCCAAATGGCCGAGCTGCTGCGCGACGTGCGCTACGCCTTCCGCGCTCTCACGAAGAGTGCGTCGTTCACGATCGTCACGATCCTGACGCTGGCCGTGGCAATCGGAGCCAACACCGCGATCTTCTCGGTCGTCGACGGAGTGTTGCTGCGACCGCTGCCCTATCCGGATGCGGAGGAGATCGTGACGGTCAGCCTCGGCGCATCCGCGGGCGGCGTGGACGAGATCCCGTTCTCCGACCGCGGTTTCTGGCATTTTGTTGAGAAGCACCGGAGCTTCGCGGCGTTCGGTGGTTACACCGTGCAGAACGTGCCGCTCGTCGGCGATGGTCCACCGGAGCAGGTGACGGCGGCGCTCATGACCCGCGGTGCGTACGACGTGCTGGGCCTGCCCCCGGTGCGCGGCCGACTGCCATCGGAGGAGGAAGATGCGCCCGGCGGACCGCTCGTCGCCGTGATCGGCCACGCCATGTGGCAGAACCGGTTCGGCGGCGAGACCAGCGTGATGGGCGCGACGCTGGACCTGAACGGCGTCAACCGCGAGATCATCGGCGTGATGCCGGCCCGGTACGATTTCCCGTCGCCGGACGTGGACGTGTGGCTGCCGTACCGGCTCAACCCGGCGAGTGAGAACTTCGGCGGACATCACATCTCCGGCCTCGCGCGGCTGTCCGACGGTGCGACGATCGAGTCGGCGACCGCGGACGCCGAAGGCCTGATCGCCCGCTTCGGCGAGGCAGGCTACGGCCCCCAGTGGCTTTCGAACGTGTTCACCGGCCGCGCGTTCGTGCGGTCATGGAAGGAAGAGCTGGTCGGCGATGCGCGACAGCCGCTGCTCATCCTGCTCGGCACGGTCGGCTTCGTGCTCCTCATCGCGTGCAGCAACATCGCGAACCTGTTCCTGCTGCGCGCCGAAGGCCGCACCCGGGAGACGGCGGTGCGGATCGCGCTCGGCGCCGGCCGCGGACGCGTCATCCGCTACGTCGTCGTCGAAAGCATGATGCTGGCGCTGGCGGGCGGTGCGGTGGGCATTCTGCTCGCGGCACTGGGCACCCGCCTGCTGGTGAGCCTCGCGCCCGTGTCGATCCCACGCCTGCACGAAATCGGCATCACTCCGAACGTGCTGCTGTTCACGATCGGCGTGACGGTGCTGGCCGGGCTGCTGTTCGGTGTGCTGCCCGCCGCGCGTTCGTTCTCCTACCGGATGGTCGCCGCACTGCGCGACGGCGGCCGCGGCGCGACGGTGGGGCGCGAGCGCCATCGCGCGCGCAACATCCTCGTGGTGCTCCAGGTCGCGATGGCTCTGCTGCTGCTGGTCGGTTCCGGCCTGATGGTGCGCAGCTTCCAGGAGCTCCGGTCAGTGGATCCCGGCTTCGACAGCGGCGGCCTCGTCACGTTCCAGCTCTCACCGCCGCCCAGCCGGTATCAGAGCCCGGAAGCGACCGCGCGCTTCTATGACGACCTGCTCGCCCGACTGCGGACGCTGCCCGGGGTCCAGGCGGCCGGCGCGGCCACGCAGCTTCCCCTGGCCTCGGGCGGTACGACGGTGCTCGCGACGCAGGTCGAGGATTTCCCGCTGGGGCCCGACGACTTTCCGCCGACGTTCCATGTCCGGCGCGTCACGCCCGGCTACTTCGAGGCGATGCGCATCCCGGTCGTCGAGGGACGCGTGTTCGAGGACCGCGATCACCAGAATCGCCTGGGGAGCGCCGTGGTCAGCACGGGGGTGAAGGAGCGCTTCTGGCCGGACGCGAGCCCGATCGGCAAGCGCGTGGCCCCGTCATCGGCCTGGGCCTCGATCGTCGGCGTCGTCGGTGACGTGCACCAGCGCGGGCTGGACGCCGAGAGCGAGCCGACGATCTACATGCCGATGCTGGATTCCGCAGGCGGCGGCGTGCGATCCATGTCCGTCGCGATTCGCACCAGCCTCCCACCGCTCTCGGTCATGCCAGCCGTACGCAGCCAGATCCAGCAACTCGACCCGGTTCTGCCGATCACCGACGTTCGTACGATGGAGACGATCGTCAGCGACTCCATGAGCCGCGTCAGCTTCACCGCGTTTCTGCTCGTCCTCGCCGCTCTCGTGGGCCTGTTTCTCGGCGCGGTCGGCATCTACGGCGTCATCTCGTACACCGTGGCCCAACGCACCGTCGAGATGGGCATTCGGCAGGCGCTCGGCGCCAGTGCGGCCGGGCTGCGCGCGATGGTCGTGCGCCAGGGCGTCGCGCTCACCGTCGTCGGCATGGTCGTCGGACTCGCCGCGGCCGCGGCGCTCGGGCGGGTCATGACGTCGCTGCTCTACGGGGTGCGGGCCTTCGATCCGGTCACCTTTGCGGCGGGGGCGGCGGTGTTCCTGGTCGTAGCCGTCCTGGCCTCGCTGCTGCCGGCGCAGCGGGCGGCGAGCATCGCGCCGTCGGAGGCGTTGCGGGCGGAGTAGAGCACGAGACGGACGAGGTACCCAGATCCCTCGCTTCGCTCGGGATGACAGCCATCTTCCGGTCATCCCGAGGAGCGAAGTGACGAGGGATCGGCGTGAAGGCAGAGCGATCCCTCGTCTTGCGGCTCGGGATGCCTCACGTCTCGGCGCGCAGCGCGATCACAGGATCGACACGCGTGCTCGCGCGTGCGGGAATCGCGGTGGCGACGATGGCGACGAGCACCAGCACAGCGCCGACGACAGCGAGTGTGGCACCGTCAGTCGGGCTCACCTCGTAGAGCAT
>CAYLPM010000235.1:0-4904 GCA_964385525.1 uncultured Gemmatimonadaceae bacterium | reverse complement strand
TTCGCGTTCATCGAGAAGATGAACCGCGAGTCCACCCAGCTTCGCGCGGAGGACGTCCAGGCGGTCGTGGCGGCGGGGTGGACGGAGGAGGCGGTCTATGACGCCATCACCGTGTGCGCCCTTTTCAACTTCTTCAACAAGTGGATCGACGCGACCGGGGTGAGCGACATGCCGGCGGCCGCCTACGCCGCCTCGGGGGAGCGGCTGGCTCACCGTGGGTACGTGCCCGAGTCCCCGGCGCGCGAGGAGGTGCCGACCGCCTAGCGCCTCACGCGCGACAGCGCGAACTGCACGGCGAGATCGGTCGTGCTCCACAGCTGGACGTCGGAGCCCGTTCCGTAGCGGACGGGTACGAGGCGCCCGTCCCGGATGTCGTAGCTCCAGAGCTCGCTCTGGAATCCGGATGCTTCGACAGCCGACATGACCTGATGCAGCGCCGCTCGCAGCGCTTCCGCATGGCGGGTGGTCGCGGCGGCCGACGGCTCCGTGAGAGCGTGTGTCACGCCGAGCAGGAACAGGTTGACCTCGCGCCCCCACACGACCTTCGGCCCGTGGTAGTGGTCGCGCTCGAACGCTGCCCACACGGCCGGCGGTGCGTAGGCGTCGTTTGCGACCACGGGACCGACGCGATCGATGAACAATCCCACCGGGTAGTCACGCACGAAGAGTCGGACGTCGCGCAGGAGGCGCTCGGCTGCGTCCCCGGGGTCGTGGCCTCGGAGCTCGCCGAGGAACAGCCGCGTCGCCGGATCGGTGTTGGCGACGCCGATCGGGCGGCCGCCGGCGTCGAGCGCGAGCGCGAGGAACTCGAGGGCATCCTCGTCCGCCGGCGAGCGCTCGAGGAGGCGCGTCCAGTACGCGCGCTCCGCCTCCGGCATCGCGGCCAGCCGCGCGGCGACCTGCGTCCGCACCTCGGCGGGACCGAGCCGGACGACGAAGTGGCGCTCGGCGCCGCGCCACGCCTCGATCGCTCGGCGCATCGCGAGGGAGTCGCGTGCGTACGACTCGAGTGGCGAGTCCGTCATCCCGGTCTCTGCCCCTCCGAGCGAGTCGGTAGAGAAGCCGAGCGCGCGGAGCTGCTCGAGGATCCGGGCAATGGACTCGAGCGCGTGCGGCACCCAGATCGCGTTGACGTCCATCGCGAATCGCCCACCGGCGTAGCCGGCGTTGCTGTCGCGCCAGCTCGTCGCCGCCCACGCGGAGTCGCGCGCCGCGAACGCGACGAGGTTCGACGCTACCGGATCGTCCACGTACGCCGCGGTCAGCCGGGTGACCAGCGCCAGCTCGCGCAGCAGCCGCGTAAGCCGCGGCTCGCCGCCGTCGGAGGCATCGAGGAGGAACGCGCGCTTGCGCGCATCGGTGATCGTCGAATCGGCGATCCAGCGTGCGGCAAGCACCGGGAGCTGAAACTCGTCGTCGATCATGTGGTAGTTCTCGCGCACCTGCCGGTGCCCGGCCAACACGGCGCGCGCGCGTGCCAGCAGGCTGTCCGCCGCGCGGCCGTCGCTCGAGTCTTCCGCCCGGCGGTGCTGGTCGAGGAGCGTCGCGTACTCCGCGGCCGCTTCCCGGACCGCCTGCCCACCGAGCGCTTCCTCGTGGCTCACCTGTCCCGACGGCGACAACTTGCGCAGCACGCTGGCGACGACGAACTCCGACATCTCGCCGCGCCAGATGGGACGCATCATGAGCGCGCTGAGCAGCATGTCCCGACCGAAATAGGTGCCGTAGTTGGGGAGCCCCGCCATCAGCTTCTCGCGCGAGGAGAGCAACTCCACCCCACGCACCTGCCGCTCCAGCCACCGCGCTCGGATGACCGCCGAATCGGAGCCTGTTCCGCTCGCCTCGCCGGCCGCACTGGCCGCCTCGAGAAAGGTGAGGAAGTCCGGCGAGAAGATCTCGTCGCGCGTCAGAGGGGTGAGCGGATCCGCCGTCGTCGCGATGCGGACGGTGAAGGCCACGCGGTCGCCGGAACGCGCCCGCAGCGTCACCGAATCGCCGGCCAGCGTGGCGCTCACGACGCGCGGATCGGCCTGCACCTGGAGCACGAGCGTGTCGCGCCCATCCAGGCTGGGCTGCATCACGCGTGCGGTCCAGCGCGATTCCGTGCGGATCGTTGTGATCGTCGGATGCAGCCGGGCACGCAGCGCAGTCGGGTCGGATGCGCCGAGCAGGGCGAGGTGCCGTCGTCGTTCGGTCGCCTCGAGTCGCTCGATCGCGAGCAGCATCCGATCGAGCTCCGGCAACAGGAAGCGCGGGCCGCCGAATGGCTCACGATGACGCCCCTGATACTGAAAGTCGCGTTCGACTCGCATGGAGCCGAGCAGGAAGGCGCCGAGATGGACCGCGGGCGCGTCGGCGGCGAGCTCGTACTCGAGCCATCGAGCGTTCCGGGAGATGCCGACCTCGGCGCCTGCTCCGCCCCAAGTGATCGCGACCGGGCGGCCCCGCGCGTCGCGCACGGTGAAACCAAGGCTTTCGTTGTCGGCGTTGGCCCAGAGATGCACGACTCGCCCCTCGCGCCCATCGATGTAGATCTGGACGGTATTGCTGGCGGCGTCGCGGAACAGGCGGGTCCGGTATCCCCGATAGGCAGCGGTGTCGTCCAGTCCCGCCTCGGGAAACTCGAGCGCGGGAAGCCTCTCCTGGACGGGCGTGGCGACCTGGACCAGGAGGGCGATCGCGAGGGGATGCATGGCAGAGGCTAGATTGCCGTTCCGGTTGTCCCACGTCAAGTCGGTACGCATCGAACGCGAGGTGAATCGCACCTCGTGCGGTGGAATCGTCGTGAGCCGAGTATCCCGTCCAGCGAGGCAGTCGCCATGAGATTCCTTCGATCCACCCCCTCCCTCCGCCTTGACAATTGCCGGGAGGCGCCGAATGATTTGCATTGAGGGTTGCTTCCCGGAGCCGACAGCCAGTGAGGATCGCACTTGGCACCTGGCCCATCTCGCAAGGTTCGACTCGTGCCTCACCGACTGCGCGTCGAGGCTCGCCGCGCGTTCGCGAGCTCGAGTCCGTGATCAGCGCGCCACGCATTCCCGCCGAGCCGTCTTCCCCCAGATCCGAGTACCACGCCACCCGGTGATTACCGCGGGCGGCACCTGCCGCTCGTGGTTGCTCGATACCGCCCGTTCCCGTTCGTGATCGGCTGTCGATGTTCGAGAAGTGTGCAGGTGAAGTTGTCGGTGATGCACGGTTGACTCGTCGTTCGTCCACGACCGCCCGACGCCGGGCCGGTGCGGATGACGCGACGAGCGCGAGGCTCCGATGTTCGGTGCGCCGCCCACCCGTGTGTCCGCGCTGCGAGAGGGTCATGTCCCATCCCCAATCCTGTAGAGGCAGACGTATGGCTCTGGGCCGGTACTTCGTTCCCGCGCTCGCCGGTGCGTTGTTGTGGGCCGCACCAGTCGGCGCGCAGGCGCCCACGGGCGTCATCTCGGGTCGCGTCGTGGATGCGTCGACACAGCTCCCCCTGGTCGGCGCGACAGTGGTGGTCGAGGGCACGCAGCTCGGGACCATCACCCGCAACGACGGCACCTTCACTCTGGCGAACGTCCCGGTAGGTACGCAGCCCGTCCGGGCGAGCCGGATCGGCTTCGCACCGGGCCGCGAGCGGGTCGACGTGAGCGCCGGATCGGCGAGCACGGTCGATTTCGAGCTTCAGCCCGCGGCCGCGAGGCTCACCGAGCTCGTCGTCACCGGCTACGGGGTGCAGCGACGCGAGGCGATCACCGGATCGGTGGCTTCGATCAGCGCGGACGAAGCCAACGTAGGCGTGATCACGAGCGCCAACGACATGATCCAGGGCCGCGTGGCGGGAGTGAACATCACGTTGAACGACGGCGAGCCGGGGGCCGCCGCACAGGTGCGCATCCGCGGTGGCACTTCGATCAGCGCGAGCAACGAGCCGCTGTACGTCATTGACGGCGTGCCGATCGAGAACGTTCCGACGGAGGCGCGGGGCATCGGGATCAACAGTGATCCGCCGCTTGCGCGCAGTCCGCTGGCGCTGATCAATCCGTCGGACATCGAGTCGCTGACGATCCTCAAGGATGCCGCGGCGACGGCGATCTACGGCAGCCGGGCGGCGAACGGCGTGATCCTGATCGAGACCAAGAAGGGGGTGCCCGGCCGCACGATCGTCGAGTACGACGGATACGTGGCGTTCTCTTCGCCGGCGCGCTACCTCGACGTGCTGACCGGAAGCGAGTACCGCACGTTCGTGCAGGAGAACGATCCGGCTCGGCTCGCGGGGCTGGGCACGGCGAACACCGACTGGGAGCGCGCGCTGACCCGCAGTGCGATGTCGCACAACCACAACTTCGCCTTCTCGGGCGGCTCCGAGAACATGACGTATCGGGCGTCGCTCAACTACCTGGATCAGGAAGGCGTGGTCATCGAGAACGGCATGCGGCGCATCCAGGGTCGCCTCAACGCGTCTCATCAGGCGCTCGACAGCCGCCTGCGGCTCGGGCTCAACCTCACCGGGTCGCACGTGCGGAACGACTATCTGCCGTACGAGAACACGGGCGGATTCGAGGGCGGCGTCTTCACCAACATGGTGATCTTCGATCCCACCCGCCCGATCATGGTGACCGATCCGGGCACCGGTGAGGTGACGTTCTACGAGCGCGGGCCGGGGCGGCAGGAGCAGCGCAACCCCGTGGCAATGGCGAACCAGGTCGCGGACGAAGGAGAGACGACCCGCACCCTCGGCAACATCACGGCCGCCCTGGACATCATCACCGGCCTCACGGCGCAGGTCAACGTCGGCATGGACCGCTCGGAGGGGATCCGGCGCACATATCTGCCGCGCATCAGCCCCGTCGGTGCCGAGTTTGGCGGACGCGCCCGCCACGTGAGTCGCGACAACACGTCCCTGACGCTGCAGAGTTTCGCGACGT
>CAYLPM010000234.1:0-6128 GCA_964385525.1 uncultured Gemmatimonadaceae bacterium | reverse complement strand
CACGAGGACGGACGCGAGCGTGCTGGGAGGCACCTTGGCGTCGGAGATGTTGAACAGCCTGCCGGCGGAGATCCCCGACTGTTCCGCCACGAACTGGTAGACGTAGGTCACGAACTGCGAGCAGAAGAACGGCTGGCCCTTGCCTTCGAGGATGCGGTCCATGAGCGCATCCATCTCCGCCGGCGTGCTCGGTCGTCCGCTCGCGCCGAAGATCGAGCGGATCGCTCCGGTCTTCGTGAAGGGGATCGACTTCCGGTGCTGGTTGATGTCGAACATCATCTTCGCGCAGGTCCCCGCTCCCGCCGCCATGCCCGCGTTGCCGCAGCGGTACACGTGGTAGCCGTAGTGCAGGTTGCCCACGCGCAGGTCGTTGGCGCTGATCCCCGCGCTCTGCGCTTCGATGACGAAGGTCCTGTCGAACAGGACGCCGGCGTGGATGATCTGCGCGTTCGGCCGGCTCGTGGCCTTCTGCCCCAGCTGGATGCCGTGCGAGATCGCGACGCCGGCCAGGTGCTTGGCCGGCGCCTCGGCCAACCTGCGTGCGTTGACGTCCTCGCGCGCCTTGAGGAGAATGTCGCCTGGCTCGAGATCGCGGCAGCGAAGCTGAACGGCGGGCATGGGAGTGTCTCCGGTTGGTGAAGTCCAGCCTCGCCGAGACCGCGCGTCGCGGGATGCCAATTGGGAAGCTCGACGAGGCGAAGGTAGTGTCTGGTTGGAGGAGCATCCAGAGTACGAATCGCGAATCACAAGGCGTTGCCCATGCTCGATGCCATGCGTTCGAGGCGAATGTGCTGCCCGGCTCGCGCTCGGTGACTACTCCACGACGAACGCGAGTCCTCCCGCCGCCTCGGTGCCAAGAGGGCCGACGAGGGTGGCGACGGCGGTGCCGGGGTCGATCCGGTAAAGGGCGTCGGTGTGGTCGTCGATGGCGTACAGCACGTTCGCCAGGTGGTCGTAGGCGAGCCCCGCGTTGCTCCAGTCGCGGCCCGTGTCGCCGATGATGTCCCAGCTGTTACCTGCAATGCTGTACACATACAGGTTGGTTGCCTCCCCGCTGATCCCATAGATGACGCCGGCGGACGCATTCACGGCCAGCCCCTCGATGTCGGTGCCGGGCGACGCGAGGATGGCAGCCTGCGCCCCAGTCGTGGGAGCGATCGTGAAGAAATCGCCGTTGATCCCGCCGTAGAGGATGCCGGTCGCGATGTTCATCGCCAGGGCCTCGGCTCCGGCGGAGTTGGCCAGTACGGATGCTCCGCTCCCGTCCGCGGCGATGATGGCGACGTCGGTCCAGATCGAGCCGAGCAGCACGGCCGGATCGGCCGTCTCCGTCAGTCCGATCGTGCTGCTCGAGGTGGCCGTGGCGCCGGCGCCAACCAGTGTGGCGGTCCCCGTCGTCAGACTCAGCTCGAACAGACCGTTGCCGTTGGCGTCCTGGCTGAAATAGAGGTGCTTCACGGGGGGTGGCCCGGACGGGCCATCGCCGCCGCAGGCCAGCAGGCCGAGCGCCAAGCAGCAGACAGCGGAGCCGACGGCGCGGAGCAGGCCATTGACCGTCGAGAAGCTCCCGTGGATGTGACGGGTAACGGGATAGCCGGGCCTAGCGGTCCGCGTCCTGCTCGGCGTGTGCCTTTGGGAGACCAGTGAAACGAGCGCAATGGGAAAGGACGATGGTCGTCGCATGACCGCTCCTGTGCTGAGATGCCCGGTAGTGGGTGTGTCGAGGTCCCTGGCCCGGGTGTCGCGGGCCCTCGAGGAGAAAGGCGACGAACGCGGACAAATCACCTCACGGCCTGGGCTGCCGCGGTCTCGCAGGCGGAGCGTGCCGCACGGACCGCGGTGGTGCGATACGTCCGAAACCTGCCCGGCGCCCTCCACGTATGGGCAAGCCATAGGACCGGACCAGGTATTCGCATGAGATGGATGCGCAGGGCATTGGCGCGCCTGGGGGGAGTCGTCCGCGATCACGAGCGCGCGAACGACGATCTCCGCGCGGAAATGGAGGCTCATCTGGCGATGGAGATCGAGGAGAACATCCGCCGCGGCCTGCCGGCCGACGAGGCACGTCGCCGTGCGATGCTCGCGTCGGGCGGACTCATGCTGGCGGCAGAGCGCGTGCGCGAGCAACGCAGCCTGCCCTGGCTCGAGAGCACTGCGGCCGACATCCGATACGCGATCCGCCACTTCGGCCGCACCCCCCTTTCGACCATCACGATGGTCCTGGTGCTGTCGCTCGGCATCGGCACGACCGTGGTACTGCTCACGGTCTTGACGTCGCTCGCGACGATGCCCGCGCCGGGCATCGCGCGCGACGAGGCGCGGGTGCGCATTCGCGGCACCATGTACATGCGGGGGACGACGGGCGCACAGGCTCGCCTGCTCTCGTGGCCGGAGGTGCAGGAGTATGCCGGCCGCAGGGACCTGTTCAGCGGCGTCGCCGCGCATGCCGACGAGACCGCGGTCATCAGCACGGCTGAGCCGACGTCGGCGCCCACGACCGTGAACCTGATCTACGCGACATCGAACTACTTCAGCATCCTCGACATTCACCCGGTGCTCGGCACGCCGCCGGCGGCGGAACCGGACGTCATGCACCTGACGTCCCCGCCGACCGCGATCATCAGCTACGCAATGTGGCGCCAGCGGTTCGGCGGCGCACGCGACGTGATCGGCCGCGCGCTCCGGGTCAACGACGTGCCGATCGAGATCGTGGGCGTTGCCCCGCCGCGGTTCACCGGAACGGATGGCCGTGGGGGCATGACGATGTGGGTGCCACTGGCAGCGTATCCGCTGCTCCAGCAGCGCACCGCGGCCGCGTTCATCGGCTACGACAGCATGTTCCTGAGCGCGACTGCCCGCCTGCGTCCGGGCGTCACCACGAAAACGGCGACGCCGATCGTTGCCGGCATGGCGGCGCGTGCGGTTCACCTCGGTCAGGATGGTGCTGCGACGCGTGGCACGGGTGCCGACGGCATGCTCGCGCTGCGCGAGACTGGACGTGCCGATGTCGTGCCGATGCTCGCGAGCAACGGTCGTGTCAGTGACGGCCGGCGTGCCGATCTGCTCTTCTCGGCGGCGGCATCCGGCGGGTTCGCGCTGCTCGTCCTGCTAATCACCTGCGCGAATGTGAGCGCGCTCATGGTGGGGCTGGCCCTCGCGCGCCGGCGAGAGATCGGCGTGCGCCTTGCGCTGGGCGCGTCCCGCAGGCGACTGATCCGGCAACTCCTCACCGAGAGCGTCCTGCTGGCTCTCATTGCTGCGGCTGTCGGCCTCGTCGCGACGGCGGTCGGGATCCGCCTCATAGGTGCGGCGCTCGAGGACTTGCAGCTCGTCGTGGAGTGGCGTGTCACGATCGCGACCTGCGCGATTGCGGTCGTCACGGGCATCCTCTTCGGCCTTTCACCCGCACTGCACGCGACACGCATGTCCGTAGGCGAGGTGCTGAAGAGCACGTCGTCGGCCGCTGCAGTGACACGGGCACGGCTGCAGCGAGCGCTCGTCGTCGCCCAGATCACGCTCACCCAGCCGCTCCTCGTCGGCCTCGGTATCGTGATCATGACGATGGTGACGGACATGGGCAGCCGTGAGACCTCCAGTGTCCCCGGCCGGATCGCGGAGATCGAGCTCGACACGTGGGCCGGCAGGGTGTCCGCGGCGGAACGCGCCTCCCGCATTGCCGCGGCCGTCGAGCGTGTTGCCGCGATGCCCGGCGTGATGGCCGCGATGCCCATGCAGATGGGCACGAGCATTGTTCCGCTCACCGTGCATCCCGCCGACCGCCTCGCGGACGTTGCGTACGATCGGGTCATGAAAGCCCGACTGACGGCGGCGCCGCGAGGCTACTTCGACGCGTTCGGCATTCCGATCGCCCGCGGGCGCGACTTCGATCCCGGGGAATACGCGCATGCGTCCCACGATGTCCCCGTGGACCTGTCGATCGATGTGGCGATCATCGGCAGCGACCTGGCGCGCCGATTGTGGGGCGATGCCGATCCCGTCGGCCGGCGGCTCTCCATGGCGCTGTCGGAGCGTGCCGGCTCCGGCGCACTGGTCGTGGTCGGCGTAGTGGATGAGGCAGCCGCAGGACCGAGCGATGTCGACGACCAGATCCGCGTGTACGTGCCGTATGCGACCATGAACACGGGAGTGATCGCACGCACGGCCGGACCCGCGCTGCCCATGCTCAATGCGATGCGGCAGGCGGTCGCCGCCGAAGCGCCTCAGATGCCGATTTACAGGGCCCAGACCATGGAGCAGCGCGAAGCCGAGTCCCGTCGCGATGTCCTGCGCGCCAGCGGGGCCGTGGCGGGAGGCGGCCTGCTCGCCCTCCTGCTGTCCGCGATCGGACTCTACGCCGTGGTGTCGTTCGCGGTCGCGCAGCGCACGCGCGAGATCGGGATCCGTACGGCGCTCGGTGCGCAGCGTGGCCAGGTCGTGCGAATGTTCTTCGTGAAGGGTCTTGCCTCGAGCGCGCTGGGACTCATCCTCGGGCTGCCACTCAGCATGATCGCCATGCGGCTCGTCGACTCGACGCTGAACCTGCCGCTGACGAGCTCACCGCTGCTCGGCATTGCCATCGGGACGGCGGTTCTGGTCGTTGCGTCGATTGCCGTCTGGATTCCGGCACGCCGTGCCAGCACGATCGATCCTAGTCTGGCGTTGCGGACGGAATGAGGGAGCGGCGCTCGGTCGCATGCGGCAGGCGCGTGCTCTCGATGGAGTGTGCGAAGAGAACCACGACGGGTTTCGTCTGGACGGCGCGTGGCGTCGAGTCGGTTGAACCAACGCCCGGCCCAGGGTGTTCTGGCGGTGTCGCGCGCGTCGGGATAGGTTGAGTTTCGGGCCGTCCCCTTGCTGGCAGCATCCCACCGGAGCTACTCGATGATCCATCGCCTGCGTCGCGCCGGCCCTGGCCGCGGGTGTTCGACGCACGAGTGCCGCTGGCTCTGCAAGGACGCGAATCATGCCGTCGGTGAGAATCCCGCGACGCGTATCGAGGCGCCACTCTGCTCAACTTTCGCCCGGAGTGTATGCGGTGCCTGACCGTCCTCCAGCCGAGACCGACGCCGAGGTCTTGCCCGAACCCGTAATGGCGCGCCTGCTCACCCGCGCCAGCGAACTGGACGCCGCTCGGGGCGCCGGCGCAACTGTGATCGAGCTTCGCGCGGCGGCCGTCGAGGCGGGCATCTCGCCCGAGGCCTTCGATGCGGCGCTCGCCGAACTGCGCGGCGCAGGGCAGACGCACGTGCAACACGTGAGTGGGCGTGTGCGGCCGCGGCGGCGGCCGCGCATGTGGGCGCTCGCCTCCGGAGTCGCGGCCCTGATCGTGGTCAGCACCTACGCCGTGGGCCGGACCTTGGTGCCGGCGAACGCCGCAGTCCCGATGGTCCAGGAGTCGATCCTGCTCCGCTGCCTGTCGCCGGGAGAGGCCGCCGAGCTGATACGCCCGCTCCTCGATCTCCGTACGAACACCGTGGTGTACTCCCCCGCGCATGCCCCCCGGACGCTCACCATCCGCGCCACGCCGACCCAGATCCGGAGCGTGCGGTCGGCGCTCGAGCAGAACGACGGCGGTGAGTCGTCTGCCTGCGCGGCAGTGCAGACGCCCTCGTGACGTCGTGAAGCGAGGCGCCCGCCCCGACTATCGCGTCACCAACCGGATGACGCCGTCGGCCTTGTTGAGAAGAAAGAGCTGATCGTTTGGCCCGAAACCGAAGCGCAGGTCCGCGCGTGCCGCGTTCCTCCCCCGCAGGGTGCTCTTCGCCTGAATGATCTCGAGCAGCGTCCTCGGCCTATCGCCGTCGGTGAGCATCACCCGCCGCATCGCACTCTGCCCGCCATTCGGAAGGTCGTCCGCGCTCACGGCGAAGATCTCCCCCGACACGAGATCCGCCCACAGCACGAGATTCGCGAGCTGCGGCACGCCGGTGCCGCGGTAGACCATCAGTCCCGACGACGCGGACTGCCGCTGGAGCAGTGGATCGCGATGGTCGAACTCCGCAATCGGAAACGACATCGCCGGATCGTCTCGCCGGTTCTCGAGGGAGAGACCCTGACGGCCCGCGTAGCGAAAGCTCCCCTCCCACACGTTCCAGCCGAGGTTCGAGCCGGCACTCAACGTGTCGAGC
>CAYLPM010000233.1:0-5421 GCA_964385525.1 uncultured Gemmatimonadaceae bacterium | reverse complement strand
GCGGGCGCCGTGCACCCCCAACCGCACGCCCCATGGGGGGGGGGGGGCCATCTTTACCGGGGGGGGGGGGGGGGGGTGGGGGGTTGGGGGCTGTGTGCCGGAGGCTGGGTTCGTCGTGAAGTGGGAAGATCGGGTGGTCGGGAGCGGGACCGGCGCTGCAGGGCAGCCCGGCGCGGATTCCCGGCGCGGATTCCCGGCGCGGATTCCCGGCGCACCCCCGAACTCTCGAATACGCGGAAGTAGCTGCGGGCGTTCATGTACTGTGCAGAAATACGACATCGCCAACTGGCAAGACAGATCGCCACGTTTTTCGCGCCGCATCTCGCAAAAAGCCGGATCGCCGGGGATGTATCGCCGACCAAGGTCGCCGCCAAGCGTTGGCGCTACAACAGGTTAGAGCGATACCCCAGGCTGGCATGGCATTCGCTTTACCTGTGGGCACAACTGAACCACCGGTCACCCGATAAGAGCACACCCGTCGCGAGGCGGGGCCGCAAAGCCAGGAATCTCGAGAGATCACCCGAGATCGTCCGGTTGCCGAAGGTGTAAGGAGACCGGCGCCACCAATGCCACGAATCGCTCCCATGTGAGCACCGCGGCGTGAGGTTGAAGCATACGGCGGCGTCGACAGGTTCCTGCCAGAGGCGGCCCCACGCGCTGAGCAACACGAGCGCACCGCGCGACGCGAACGAGAGTAGTCCGTCCCGTCGCACCCCGATGCCGGGGAAAGGAGAGCCGTCATGATGCCCACCGTCCACTTCGACAGCAACGAGTTCGCGGCCCGCACGAGCAAGTCCGCCGCCGCGATGACTCCCGAGACGCTCGCGACGCCGCCGCGCCTCGATGCCAACACCCGCAGCGATTTCCGCAAGGCCGCCCTCTCGTTCATCGAGCGTGCTGCGGCGACGGGCTCCGAGCTCGTCCGGATCGACCTGAACGACACCGATGAGCTGGATGCCAGCGGGCTAGGCGTCCTGGTGCTCCTGCAGAAGCGCGCCAACGAGCTCCGCGTTCCGCTCGAGCTTTCGCGAGTCCCGACCGACATCAGGCACCTGCTCGCGCTGACCAAGCTGGAGCACCTGTTCAGGTTCGCGTGAAAACACGGAGTCGCAGTAGGTCATAGTGCGTAGTGCGTGATCGCCGAAAGGTGACACGCACTACGCACGTTGCACCCTGTACCACGGGCACATCCAGGTACCACGTACCACGCGGCACGCACCTGCTCGCCTGGTGGACTGATTCCGAGCTGTCGATGGCAGGTGGAACTGCATCGAACCGCAGAGGATCGCGGAAGGACGGCGCAGAGGATCGCAGAGGACGACACAACGAAGGAGCTCCCGACCACCACGAGCCCGGAATGATTGGATGAACAACCTCCGGACGCCATTGGGTCCCGACGCCGTTTCCAAAGCAGTCGTCCGGGCGCGTCCCGGGCAGACCTCCACCGGTGTGTCGTCCTCTGCGTTTCCTCTGCGGTCCTCTGCCGTCCATGTCGGGTGACCTTCTCGGTCGGCAGACACCCTGCCCGAGATGCGGGAAGCACTCCATTAATCCTTGATCCCGCCCCGCAACCGATCGATCCCACGCTCCAGCGCCGCTCGCACCGCCGGATCCCATTCCACTGCCAGCCGCGCCTCGAGATCGCCCAGGGCACCGGGATCGCGCAGCGAATCGAGCGCCCGCGCGACGGCCAGGCGCACGAGGACGGACTCGTCACCGAGCAACGGCCGCAGGAGCGCGCCGGTCTCCACCCTGTATCCCGCGCCGAGCGTGGTGAACGTTTCGACGGCCGCCGCGCGGGTGGCCGGATGGGCCGCCCGCAGCGCCTCGCGCGCGAGCTCCCGCGCGACCGGGCCTCGCACCACCGCCAGTGCCTCGACGGCCGCTCGACGCTCGAGATCCGTCCAGCTCTCGCGCGACAGCATCGCGCGAATGGCCCGCAGACCTCGCTCGCGGTCCAACGTAGCGAGTGATCGCACCGCGGCACCGCGCACGTGACGGGACTGGTCGGTCGAGATCAACGCCTCGAGGCGCGCCGTCCGCTCCGCCCGCAGCGCGTCGGTCGCCGGCGCCCGACGTTCGAACGCAAGCGGGATCAGCATCGGATCGGCCACGGCGAGCACACCGAGCGCTCCCGCGGCCGCCGCACGAACCCGGGCGTCGCGGTCTCCGGTAGCCTCGAGGATCGCGACGAGGGCGCTGTCCGCGTTCGCGATTGCGCCACCAAGCACCGTCGTCGCGCGCACGCGCACGCCCCAGAACGCATCGGATCGCACGGCGCGAGCGAGCGCGCGCACCGCCGTCGGCTCTGCGAGGTGATCCGCGAGGGCGTGCACGGCCTCGATGCGGGCGGGCACGGGCGACGCTTGCGCGAGTTGGTACGCGAGCATGACCGGCGGACGCGGAAAGTCCGTCAGGTGCAGCGTGCGCTCATCGCTGCCCCAGACGATGGCGCGTGGCTCGCCGTCCAGGCGCATCGATGCGCGGGTCACGCTGTCGCGCGTCATGATCGACGTCCGCACCTCGCCGCCGTCGGTCAGCACCGTCACGCCGATCGGTGCCTCGAAGTATCCGGTGAGCGAATCCCGCGGGTGCACCTGGCTGACCTCGAGCGCGAGCGTGAGTGACGCTGAATCGAAGTCGAACGCGACGCGGAACGCAGGATGGCCGGCGCCGAACACCCACTGCCGGAAGAAGCGCGAGAGATCCCTGCCCGACGCCGCCTCGATGGCCGCGCGCAGGTCTGCCGTCTCCACGCTGCCGAAGCGGTGCTCGTCGAGATACCGGCTGACGCCCTCGGCGAACAGCGTGTCACCGACCTCTGCGCGCAACATCTCCAGCACGGCCGCGCCACGCGACTCGACGTGACCCGTGACCAGCAGCTCCCTGGGATCGTTCTGCCAGCGCGAGTAGACCAGCGGCCGTCGCGCGCGCGCGTCCGCCCCCAAGGCCGCCTCCCGCACGAGGAGCCGCGCGTACTCCGCCTCGTCGAGCCCGTGCTCCACTTCACTCCATTCGGCCTCGAGCATCCGCGCGAAGCCCTCATCCAACCAGGCCTGCGACCAGTCGCGCATCGATACCAGACTGCCGAACCAATGGTGCGCGAGCGCGTGCATCACCAGCTGCTCCGACGCCTGCCCCGCGTGCGGCACAGCCCACTCCGGGTGCAGGAGCGCGTCATCGGCAAACGTCGACGCCGTGACGTTCGCCATCGCGCCATGAAGGAAGTCCGGCACCACGACCTGGTCGTACTTCGCCCACGGATAGGGGACCCCGGTCAGGGCGAGGAGCGCGTCCATCATGCGCGGGGTCTTGCCGAAGCCGCGCCACGCGGCGCCGATCGAGTCGCCGTAGGTCCAGTAGCTCACGGGCACATCGCGCCAACGATCCTGGAGGACCACGTAGTCGCCGATCACCACACTCATGAGATACGCCGGCGCGGGCGACTCGAGCGACCAGTGCCACTCCATTCCGCCATCGACGCGACGGGACGACACGAGTCGGCCGTTGGCGAGCGCCATCCGGCCCGGCGCCGTGCGAACGTACATCTCCCACGTGGTCCGGTCGCCGGGATCGTCGAACGCCGGCACCCAGTAGCGGGTATCCTGCGGCCGCCCATGGGTCCAGACGATTCCCCGTCCCGACGAGAAGTACGCGCCCCGGCGCGGATCGCGTGCCTCGTACTCGACGGTGACCACGCTCGCGGTGTCGGTCAGAGGTTGGTCGAGATGGACCGTGAGGGTGCGGCCGTCGTAGTCATACCGGAGCGGCGAGTCGTCGCCTCCGGCCACCCGCGCGATCGTCATCCCGACCGCGTCGAGGACCACCGATAGAGGGGATGGCGGATCCACCGCCTCGGATGCGTCGGAGGCCGGCGCGGCCAGCGCCGTCATGCGCAGGGTCGTGCTTCCGACGACGGCGCGGCGCTCCATGTCGAAGCGGACGCGGATGATCTGATGCTGGAGGTCGAAGCGCCTCGCGCGCGGCGCGTGGATCGTTCCCGGGGGCGCCACCCCCCATTCCACCAGCGGCGACGCCCCTGCCGAGGTCCCCTGCTGCAGTTCCCTCCCCTCCAGCGGCCGTGAGAGGGGCAGCTCGAGGAGGTCGTCGGGCGAGGGCGCCGAGTCTACGGCACGGACCGCCGGCACCTCGATCGCTCGCGGAGCCCGGACACAGCCGACGCTCGACAGCACGGCGGCTCCCGCAAGCAGTCCTTGGGCGTATCGTGCCGCGCGTCGACTCATCGATCCCGCCGCCTGCGTTACGTCGACCATCCCCGCATCCGAACGATGCCGGTGGATAAGCCTCTCCCGGGTATCCTGTGCGCGAGACCCATGCCTTCACTTCCTCCGCGCACCGGCGCCACCCTCATCGAGCTCGCGCTCACACTCGGCGTCGTTGCCCTCCTCGCCACGCTCATCCTCCCGCGCGCCGGAGCGCTACTCGACCGCAGCCGCACCTCGGCGGCCACCGCCGAGGGAGTCGCCGTGTTCGGCGTCGCTCGCCACCTCGCGATCCGGCGCGGGCGACGGACCACGGTCACGATCGACACCGCCACCGCCACCCTCCTCGTCCGGCTGGGTGAGGACACGGCGCACCATCGCCCGCTCGGCAGGACGCATGGCGTGGTTCTCCACGCCACCCGAGACTCCATGTCGTTCCACCCCACGGGCATCGGCTATGGCGCCGCCAACCTGACACTCCGCATCGAGCGAGGACGCGCCGCCGACACGATCGTCGTCTCGCGGCTCGGCAGGGTCAGACACTGACTCGCGGCGTCCCTCGCGTGCGCGGGAACGCCGGTCCGCGCCCGCGCCCGGATCAATCCGCGGCGACCGTCCCGAAATCGTACCCCGGCACCGAGATCCGAGGAATCGGCTGCCCGATCACGTGCTCGATCGTACGCACCATCGCGATCTCGTCCGGTGCCATGAATGTGTACGCATCGCCCGTGGCCGCGGCGCGCCCCGTGCGGCCGATTCGGTGGACGTAATCCTCGGCCTGCTGCGGGACGTCGTAGTTGATCACGTGCGAGATCCCGGAGATGTCGAGCCCCCGCTGCGCGATGTCGGTGGCCACCAGAACCCGGATCTCGCCCGACTTGAAGTCCTCGAGCGCGCGCGTGCGCTGCGACTGGGACTTGTCCGCGTGCATGGCGGTCGCGGAGATCCCCTCGCGCTCGAGGTGGCGCACGACGCGGTCGGCGCCGTGTTTGGTGCGCGTGAAGACGAGCACCGAGTCCAGCTCGCCCGCCCTGAGAAGCTGCGCCAGGAGGGCGCTCTTGCGCTCGCGCGGCACCGGGTAGACGGCGTGCGTGACCGTCGTCGCCGCCTGCGAGCGTCGCCCGACCTGCACCACCACCGGCTTGCGCAGGTACTTGCGCGCGAGCGCCTCGACTTCGGGCGGCATCGTCGCGCTGAA
>CAYLPM010000232.1:0-2161 GCA_964385525.1 uncultured Gemmatimonadaceae bacterium | reverse complement strand
TGTTCGCGCCTGGCCGGATGTTCCTTGCTGCAGGAGCAGGTGATGCATTCACGCGAGCGGTGAAACGGACGGTCGATCTGACGGCCTCATCGGTCGCGTTAACCCAGAAACGAGCCGGGGCGGCAAAGGTAACCGTTGGTGATGTGCAGCACTGACATCGCACGACGGCGCACGGAAGCGATCCCGTGCGCCGTCGCTGACGCCGTCCGCCACTCGGGGGCGGTCGGACCGTTCGGTCGGTCAGAACAGGTCGGCCCAGGCGCGCTCGGAGGCCATCTTCGGCATGCTCGTGTTCGAGAGTACGGTCGCGAGGGCGCAGCTCGAGTAGTTGACCACCGCGTTACCGAGCACGGTGTTGGTCTCGAGGTCCACGTTCGCGGCCATGACCGCGCCGTTGATGTGCCCCCCGGTACCGGTCGTCTTCAGGCTTCCCTTCACGATCACGGGCCCGAAGAACTCGAAGCCGCCCTGGATGGTGAGGTCACCCTCCACGAGCAGGACGCCCTGGCCGCGAACGGTGTTGATGTTGAGACTCCCCGACGAGTAGATGATCGGGAAGTAGCTCTCGCAGGGGCTGCCGGAGCCGCGGACTGGATCGCCCCAGTTCGTGTTCCCGAGGGCGCAGACACCGCCGGCGACCACCGGCTCCACCTTGATGGAGCCGCCGGCGAGGCGCACTGTGGCCATCGCGATGAGATCCTCCCATTCCTGCGCGCCGTACTTGAAGTAGGTGGAGTCCGCACCGGCATCCGGTGTCCCCTCGACCTTCGGATCTCCGGCGACACAGGACAGGTCACCGCAGCCCGACGTCTGGATCTTGGACGGATCGTCGATCGCGATCCCCGGCATCGGAGGTCCCGGTGTCTTGCACGACCAGCCCGTCGGATTGGAGTCGTAGCCGTTGATGAAGCTCGAGCCGCCGATCCGCGTCGTGCCTCGCGTCGTGAGGGCGCCGAGGAAGTTGATCTGCGGGAGGCCGAGGCGGAGCACTGCCCCCGTGCGGCGCCGCGCACCGATGTCCTGCTGCGTACCGCCGGCGATGCCTTCCGAAACCACCCAGAAGGTCGTCTGGTCGAGCCTCGTCACGCGGACGCGCGCCTCGGAGCCGGCGCCGTCATCCACCGGCACGGTCCTCCAGTCGGTCGTCTCCCCGTTCGCGATCGTCGAATTCCACGACTGCTCCCAGGTCGTCAACAGCGCGGATTGTCCCGCCTCCGCCGCCGCCATCGCCCGTGCCTGCGTGATCGAGTTCCGCCCGATGCGGTACTCCTGCGTCGAGGCGAAGAACGCGCCGGCGATCATCGCGCCGATCAACACGATCGCGAACATCGCGATCGCGAGGGCGAAGCCATCCCGGCGCTGCATGAAGCTGCGCATGTATCAATCTCCTCGAAGAGGTCAGGAGCGGTTGCGAACCGCGACGAGCACGGTCAACGAGTCGCGATACCGGCCGTCGGTCGTGCGGAGGCCCTGGATCCTCACATCCGACGACGACTCGCCGAGGAGGGTGATCCGGATGCTCGCCACATCGTCCGGCGTCGCGGCATCGAGGCCGGCGGCGTCGAGATAGTGAATGGTCAGCCCACTCTCGCTCTCGTCGTCCGAGGGCGGCAGGTACGGACCCGCGACCGCCTGCGGATCGGTGCACACCGGCATGCGACCCGTGCGGCAGTCGCTGAAGCCGAGGTACCACAGGCCATCGGCCGCCTCGAACAGCTCGTACGTCACGGGCTGGAAGAACCGCACGGGGGTGCCGACGCCGGTGCCCGGAAGCACCGTGGCCGGGAGCGCCGCCGTCAACGTGACCACCCAGCTCGACTTCGCGCCATCCGCCGCCTCGGTGAATCCGGTCGAGGCCGGACACCCGCCCGCGAGCGTCGCGACCGAGGCGATCTGGCGCGGCACCCATTGGCCCGGTCCGCCGAGCACACCCATGTCATCGAACACGAACAGGGAGTCGCCCGCGACCGGCAGACGAAGCCATGCCGTCAGGATGGTGCCGCTCGCCACGTCCAGCGGCGGCAGCGTGAGCACCGTGCGCGCGCCGTCGATGATGCACGCGATCGAGCTGCCGAAGCTGGACCGGTAGGAGATCGCGTGCTTCTCCATGCCGCCGGGATACAGGTCGGTCACGGCGACGCCGGACACGGTGCCGCCGGCG
>CAYLPM010000231.1:0-9603 GCA_964385525.1 uncultured Gemmatimonadaceae bacterium | reverse complement strand
AAGATGCCGTCCGGAGTGATCGTCGCCGCTGACCGATCCTCGCCGCGCACGTCGACGGCGAAGGCCGTCGCGACATCGTCGATCTCCCGCCCATCGTCGCCGAACGCGCGGGCGGCGATGCGCACGGAGTCGCCGGGGAAGACCGGGCCTTCGTACGTCCGTCGTGCCTGCACCTCGACCACCGGGTTGGGACGGATCTCGAGCTCCGTCGTGGCGACGCCGTCCGCCGACCGAGCGATCACCCGGACCGGTCCGGGCTCGAAGAAGTGCGCGACCCCGTCGCTCGTCACCCACGCGCGGCGGAGCGGCTGGGTCGTCCACGTCACGCCGGACGTCGAGCGACCGGCCTTGCCATCGGTCACCGCGAGCGGAACGGAAGTGCCCGCATACGGTGTGTGTCGAAGCGGCGAGATGCCCAGCCCGCTCCGGCTGCCTGCTGTCAACGACGAGATCCGGGAGCCGGAGGACGTGGTCGACACGCAGGCGGTGATCAGCGCGAGCCCGCCAAGGGTGGCGAGGGTGGTGCGCAGGGCGGAGGTAGTGCGCAGGGCGGAGGTAGCGCGCAGGGCGGAGGTAGTGCGCACTGCGGAGGTGGTGCGCACGACGAGGGTGGTGCGCGCGGCGAGCGTGGCGCGGATGGCGTGTGTGGCGCGACGCATCTGCTCAGCGGCCGGCCGATGCGTCCTTGCTGTCGCGCCAGTTGCGCCACAGGGCCGCGCCGGCGGCACCGACGCAGTCGGCGGCGATGTCGATGTTGGAGACGTATCCCTGCGACAGCTCGAACGCCGCGCCGGCGGCGCAGACCGACGCCGCGGCCACCCACGGCCGCGCGCCGAGGTCGACGCCGACGCCGGTCAGGGCCCAGCCCGCGAGTGCATGCACCGCCTTGTCCGGGAATGCGGCGGCGGTGCTCCAGCCGTCCTTGTATCCGCCCTCGTCCGGGTCGACCGAGATCTGGAACGAGAGAGCGGCGCCGGCGATCAGCGCGCCGTAGAACAGCCGTGACGAGGATGCCGACCTCGACTGCTGGGCCGGCTTCGCCGTCGTGTCGGTCGTCGCCGTGGTGAGGAGTTCATTGCCGGGAAGCTGGACGACGGGCTCGAGCGGATTCTGGGCGCCCGCGTGAGCGGCAGCTGCGGCGGTGATCACGAGCGCGATGGTGGCCGCTACGACGACTGGTACCAGTCGGGCGCGCAGGGAGTGGCGAAATGACATGCTGACCTCGTTCGGCGGGATCCTTTCGAATCGATCACTCAGCCCGCGACGACGAGGACCTGCCCATGGAGGCGCATACCGTGCTCGACAGTATTAGGCAACATGCTACCGGATAGCGAGTTGCGGAGTCGACGGTGCCCTGGAGGCGGGAGCGTTGTCGTGCGCTGAGCGAGCGCTGGCAGGGCGGGGCATCGCGCGAGGCGACTTGACTCGGGGGGGTCCTGGAGCCCGAAAATCCTCCGAAGCAACGATCGCCCGGGCGGATCGCAAGGTGCCTTCACGATGTGGTGCCAACGAAGCGGGCGCGTCCGTGATCCAAATGGCCGTGCTCGCCACATCCGGGACGACATTGCCGCCCGTCGGCAACGCGCATTGGCGACCTGGACCGTTAACGTCGCGAATGGGGGCTAGACTGCCGAGCTCTACCGTGGAAATTCAGAGCACCGTACTCGTCGACGGGACAGTGGGCGCCCCGCTCTCGAGTCGCTCCAGGCGAACGGCACAACCCCCGACACAGCGACACGGACCGACCCTGGACTCGCCTTGAATCGCCGCCGAAGCCGATTCCATGCTTCACTTTACCGCGTGGCCCGACCATATTCCCCGGCCATGCCCACCAGTACCGCGACAATCTTGATGGACGAGCGCGCCATGGACCGGACCATCCGGCGCATGGCCGACGAGATCGTCGAGCACAACGGGGGCACGGACGACCTGATCGTGGTCGGGATCCAGCGGCGGGGGGTGCAGCTCGCCGACCGCATCGTCCGCGTCATCGGCGAGCGCGAAGGGCTGGCCATCCCGCGCGGCGCGCTCGACATCACGCTCTACCGCGACGACCTTCAGACGGTGGGACCGCGCCCCGTCGTCGGCCCCACGCACATCCCGTGGGCCATCGAGGGCAAGCGGATCGTGATCGTCGATGACGTGCTGTACACCGGCCGTACCGTGCGCGCCGCGCTCGACGAGCTGGCGGATTTCGGCCGGCCCGGCCGCATTGCCCTCGCCGTGCTCGTGGACCGGGGGGGGCGCGAGCTCCCGATCCATGCCGACATCGTCGGCCGCCGGGTCGATGTCGCACCGGGCGACTACGTCGACGTCCTCGTCCAGGAGCTCGATGCGCGCGATGCCGTGGTCGTCGTGAAGCCCGGACCCGAGGCGTGACGAGCCCGCTCGGCAAGGACCTGCTCGGCCTCGAGCACCTGAGCGGCGAGCAGATTCAGTTGATACTCGACACCGCGGAGCCGTTCAAGGAGATCAGCGAGCGTGCGATCAAGAAGGTCCCGACGCTGCGCGGCTACACGGTCGTGAATCTGTTCTTCGAGTCGTCGACGCGCACGCGCATCTCGTTCGAGTTCGCCGAGAAGCGGCTCTCCGCCGACACCGTCAACGTAGCCTCCACCGGCTCCAGCGTCGCCAAGGGCGAGACGCTCGTGGACACCGCGCGGAATCTCGAAGCGATGCGCATCAACATGGTCGTGATCCGGCACGGTGCGTCGGGCGCCGCCCAGTTCCTCGCCGAGCGGATCGTCTCGAACGTGATCAACGCCGGCGATGGCACGCACGAGCACCCCACGCAGGCCCTGCTCGACCTGCTGACGCTGCGCGATCACAGCCCGTCCCTCGAGGGCCTCAAGGTCTGCCTCGTGGGCGACGTGCTGCACTCGCGCGTCGCACGCTCGAACATCTGGGGGCTGAAGAAGATGGGTGCCGAAGTCGCCGTCTGCGGGCCGCGGTCGCTGCTCCCCAACGCGATCGACGACTTCGGCGTCATCGTCTTCGACCGCATCGAGCAGGCCGTCGAGTGGGCCGATGCGCTCAATATCCTGCGGCTCCAGCTCGAGCGCATGACCGGCGGCTACATCCCGTCGTTGCGCGAGTACAACCGCGTGTTCGGCGTCACGCGCGAGCGTCTCGACCGGGCCCCGCGCGAGCTCCTGATCCTCCACCCCGGACCGATGAACCGAGGCGTCGAGATCGACAGCGACGTGGCCGATGGCCCGCACAGCCTCATCCTCAACCAGGTGACCAACGGCATCGCCGTGCGCATGGCCGTGCTCTACCTGCTCGCCGGCGGCAAGCCCGAGTTGGCCGAAGCCGCCAAGGGCGGAGGGGTTCGCTGATGCGACGCCTCCTGTTGCGCGGCGGACGCGTGCTCGACCCGTCGCAAAAGCTGGACGGCGTCGCCGATCTGATGCTCGAGGACGGCGTCATCGCCGAGTCCGCGCCGCGCATCGAGGCGCCGGAGCACGTCGAGGTGATCGACTGCGCGGGGAAGATCGTCTCCCCAGGCTTCATCGATGTACACTGCCATCTGCGGGAGCCCGGACGCGAGCACGTCGAGACGATCGCCACCGGGGCGGCCGCCGCCGCCGCGGGCGGCTTCACCGCCGTATGCGCCATGCCGAACACCGAGCCCGTCACCGACAATCAGGCGGCGGTCGGCTTCATCATCCGGCAGGCGCAGCGCGCGAACAAGGCACGCGTCCATCCGATCGGCGCCATCTCCTTGGGCCAGCGGGGCGAGGCGCTGGCGGAATTCGGCGAGATGGTCGGCGCGGGCGCGGTCGCGGTCAGCGACGACGGGCGTCCCGTCGCGAGCGCGCATCTCATGCGCACCGCGCTCGAGTACGGCCGCGCGTTCGGCATTCCCGTCGCCGATCACTGCGAGGAGCCGACGCTCGCGGCGGGCGGCGTGATGAACGAGGGGATCGTCAGCGCGCGGCTCGGCCTCAAGGGGATCCCGACAGAAGCCGAGGAGATCATGGTCATCCGCGACATTCTCCTCGCTCGGCGCACGGGTGGACACGTGCATCTCTGCCACATGAGCACGAAGGGCTCGGTGGAGCTCATTCGCTGGGGCAAGGAGCGCGGCATCGCCGTGACCGCGGAGGTCTGCCCGCACCATCTCTCGCTGACCGAGGAGGAGTGCGACGACTACGACACGAACGCGAAGATGAATCCGCCGCTCCGCACCGCGCGGGACGTGGAGGCACTCCAGGAAGCGGTGGCCGATGGGACGATCGACGTCATCGCCACCGATCACGCGCCGCACCACTACGACGAGAAGGAGCGCGAGTTCTCGGACGCGCCGTTCGGCATCGTCGGGCTGGAGACGGCGCTCGCCGTCGTGATCTCGCGGCTCGTCGTCCCCGGCATCATCGATTGGCCGACCCTCGTCGACAAGATGGCGTGCGCGCCCGCGCGCATTTTCCATCTGCCCGGCGGGACGCTGCGCGCCGGCGCGCCGGCCGACATCACGGTGTTCGACCCCGCGCGCGAGTGGGTCGTGGACCCGTCGACCTTTCGCTCGATGGGACGCAACACGCCGTACGAGGGCATGCGTCTGCAGGGGCAGGCGACCTGCACGCTGGTCGACGGACGCGTCATCCACCGCCTCGACGCCTGAGTCGGCCGCATGGCCTCGGGACCCGCGGTCCGCCGAGAGATCGTTCGCGTCTGCGGACGTCTCTGGGAGCGGGGGTTGATCGCCGGGCCCGACGGAAACGTCTCGGTGCGCATCGCGCCCGACCGGATACTCGTCACGCCGGCCGGGATGTCCAAGGTCGACGTGACCGTGGATGACCTCGTCGAGATCTCCCTGGACGGCCGCCGGCTCCGGGGCGCTCGGCGGGAGAGCTCCGAGGTCGCGTTGCATCTTCGTATCTATCGGCGTCGTAGTGATGTGCAGGCCGTCGTTCACGCCCACCCTCCCGCCGCGACCGGCTTCGCGGTGGCGGGGGAGGCGTTCGCGTCGTGCGTGCTGCCCGAGATTATCTTCCAGGTCGGCTCGGTGCCGCTCGTTCCGTACGCCACCCCCGGAACCGAGGCGCTGGCAGACCGATTCGAGCCCTACCTCGATCGTCACGACGCGTTCCTCATGGCGAACCACGGAGCGACCACCGTCGGTCCATCGCTCCTCGTCGCGCACCAGCGGATGGAGAGCCTCGAGCACGGCGCGCGCATCCTGCTCGCGGCGCGCCAGCTCGGGCGCGTGAACGAGCTCTCGGCCGAGGATGTGCGAACGATCGAGGAGGCACGCCGGCGGGCGATGCCGAACCACCCGTACCCTGGCTGTCCGATGCCGGGCAGCGATGTGGAGTGGGAATGAACAAGCCCGGTGGGAACCCCGTCGACGCGGTCGCGGGGCTGATGCAGGAGCGCCAGCGGTACGAGGCCTGGCTCGCCGCGCTCGAGGCCAAGCGGAGCGTGACGCCGCCGCATGTCTTCGAGCGGGTGAAGGCCGACTACGAGACGCGGCTCAGGGCGGTCTACGAGCAGCTCATGGGGAGGTCGGCGGAGCTCCAGGAGACGCTGAACGTGTTCACCGCGCGGCTCTCGCGCGTGCAGCAGGAAGAGGCGGCGAAGCGCGACGCGCGTTACGAGGCCGAGCTTCGCGCGGACGTGGGCGAGGTGGGGCAGGGCGAGTGGATCGAGATGCAGCGAAAGTACGACGAAGAGATGGGCCGACTCGGTCGCGAGCGCGAGACGATCGCCGTCGAAGTCGCGCGATTGCACCAGATCCTGGCGATGACCGAAGGGCAGGGGCGCGAGGGGCGTGGGACGCCGTCGGCGGGGGCCTCGACGAACGGGCCATCGCCCGGCGGGTCCGGGCATCCACCGGCTCCGTTGGCACCAGGCACCCGCGGCGCCCCTCGCCCGGGAAGCTTCGACGAGCTCGCGTTCCTGAAGTCGGTAGTCGAGCCGGTGGATGCCAGCGGCCGGCGGCCGGCGCCAAGCAGGTCGGGAGGCGGGCGCTCCAGCGGCGCCGCCCCCGCCCGCTCACCGACGCCGGTCGACAGCTCGACGACCGATGCCGATCGGACGCCCGGCGACCCGGACGCCGTCGCCGACGTGACGAAGGAGCCGGATCCCGTCCCGGAATTCCTGAAGGACGTACCTTCCGAGCAGGCCAAGACGCTCAAGTGCGTCGAGTGCGGCTCGATGAACTTCCCGACGGAGTGGTACTGCGAGCGGTGCGGGGCGGAGCTCGCGGCGATGTGAAGGGTCGGGGAAGCCGGGTTCGGAGGCGGGTCCGGGGGGATCCAAGCTGTGAGCTGAACAGCTGGCCAGCGGGTCAGCCGGCCAGCCTCACTGCCCAGGAGCCCGAAGTCCCTTCGAACGCACCGTCTCACGGCTGGCACGCTGGCCAGCTGTTCAGCTCACAGCTTGGATCCCGGTCGTCACAGGTTTGGACTTTCCACCCGCACGGCTCTGCGCCCCGCACGAGAGAAAAACAGAAAGAGCGGGATTCGGACTTCGTCCGAATCCCGCTCTCTTCCTTATCCCTCTTCAGCCGGTGCGGGCGAGTTGACTCTTGACCCTCGCCGCCGCGTTCCTGTGAATCAGCCCCTTGCGGGCCGCGCGGTCGAGCAGACTGACCGCCGAAAGACGATCGGCCTCCGTCGACTCCGGCGCGCGGGCCCGCTTGAGCGCGGTGCGGAGCGCGGACCGCTGCGCGCGATTGCGCACGGTCGCGGCGCGGGTCTTCCGCATGTTCTTCTTGGCGGACGCAATGTTCGGCACGAACGAACTCTCCGGAAATGCTGATGGATTCGCGGTCGTCGCGAGCACGAAAAGCTACCGGCGCCCATCGCGGATGTCAAGGCGACACAGTAGTTTGACCGAGTGAACACCGACCTGCTCCGACAGCTCGCCGTGTGGATTCCCGTCCTGCTGATCTCCGTCATCGCGCACGAGATCGCCCACGGCTACGCGGCCCTCAAGCAGGGGGACACCACTGCCAGGGATCTCGGCCGGCTCTCGTGGAACCCGATTCGCCACATCGATCCCTTCATGACCATCATTCTGCCGGCGATGATGATCTACACCCTCGGCGTCGCGTTGGGAGGCGCCAAGCCGGTCCCGGTGAATCCCGCCAACTACCGCGAGCTTCGAAAGGGCGACATCATTGTCTCACTCGCGGGGGTGGCGACCAATTTCCTGATCGCGATCATCAGCGCCGTGCTGATCATCGCGATCGGGATCCTCGCCGCCGTGCTGCCGTCGGCGGCGCCCGTGTTCGGATACCTGCAGGCGCTCGCGCACTTCGCGATCCTCCTGAACTGGATCCTGATCATCTTCAACCTGCTGCCGATTCCTCCGCTCGACGGCTCCCACGTGGTGAAGTACCTCATGCCTCCTGCGATCGCGGCGCGCTACGTCGAGTACGGGTCGCGCTTCGGCTTTCTGATCCTGATCGCGATGCTCATCTTCTTTCCCGGCGTCCTGCGGACGGTGGTGTTCGACCCGGCGGTCAACCTGACGCATGTAATGCAGGCCCCGACGGTGCCGTTCTGGCTTCCGGAGGCCCAGGCGTGGCTCCGCTGACATCCCCGACGGACGCCGATCACCTGGCCTCGCCGCGCGCCCGTCACGAAGCCGGCGCGGCGAATGGCGCCGACCCCGTCTTCGTCGTCGAGCTCACCGCGTTCTCCGGCCCGCTCGATCTCCTGCTCACGCTCATCCGCGAGGAGCAGGTCGACATCTACGACATCCCGATCGCGCGCATCGCCGAGCAGTTCCTGGCGCGCATCCGCACGCTCGCGCTGAACGAGGCGGCGGAATATCTCGAGATGGCCGCGCGGCTGCTCCGCATCAAGGCGCAGCTCCTGCTGCCGCGCCACCAGGATGACGAGGCGTGGGAGGATCCGCGCGCGGAGCTCGTCCGCCGGCTGCTCGAGTATCAGCAGATGCGCGAGATCGTGGACCGTCTCGAGCGCATGTCCGAGGAGCGGCGCCGGCGCTTTGCGCGCGCCTATCTGCCGCAGGCGCCCACGCCGCCCGTCGCGCCCCTCGCGCTGAATCTTTCGGAGCTTCTCGGCGCGATCGACCGCATCCTCCGCATCACCAACGAGCCCACGCTGCACGACGTCGTGCCGCGCGCGATCGACGTGGAGGGCGCCATCGGGATCGTGCGCGCCGTCCTCGAGCTCCGCGCGGCGGCGCGCTGGAGCGACATGCTGCGCGCGCCCGCGGAGCCATGGCAGGTGCTGTCCATGCTCCTCGCGCTGCTCGAACTGGCGCGGCGCGGAGAGCTCCGTCTCACCCAGGCCCGACCGTTCGGGTCGGTGGAGATCGCGCGTGACGCCGCTGGCCAGGCTGCTTGAGGCGGCGCTGTTCGCGAGCGCGCGTCCGATCCCGCTCGAGGAGCTCGCCGCGCTCGAGCCGGACAGCTCGCCCGCCGAGCTCCGCACGGCACTCGACGAGCTGCGCGCGCATTACGATGAGGATGAGCATGCCGTGGAAGTCATCGAGCTCGCTGGCGGCTGGCAGATCCTCACGCGTGCCGAATTCACCGAGGTCATCGAGCGCGCGCAGCTCGCCGCGCGGCCGCAGCGCCTCTCCTCGGCCGCGCTCGAGACGCTGGCGCTGATCGCGTACCGCCAGCCGATCGGGCGCGCGGAGATCGAGGAGATCCGCGGCGTCGGCGTCGGCGGCGTGCTCAAGTCGTTGCACGAGCGCGGACTGATCGACGTCGTCGGACGCGCCGAGGGGCTGGGCCGTCCGCTCCTCTATGGCACGACGGGACTCTTCCTCGAGCACTTCGCGTTGCGCCATCTCGATGAGCTGCCGCGCGCCGACGAGCTGGCGATCGCGCTGCGCGGAGTCGCACGATCGTCGTGAGCGACGCGCCGATGCGCATCCAGCGCGCGCTCGCGCGCGCCGGCGTGGCCTCACGCAGGCGTGCCGAGGAGCTCGTCGCCGCGGGACGCGTGCAGGTCAACGGCGTCGTCGCCCGCACGGGGCAGAGCGTCGATCCGGCGCGCGATGCGATCACCGTCGATGGCAAGGCGATCGCCGCCCCGACGTCGCCCCAGTGGCTCGTCGTGAACAAGCCGCCAGGGGTCCTTACCACGCGGCGTGATCCGGCGGGACGTCCGACGATCTTCGACCTGGTGCCCGACGTTCCAGGGCTCACCTACGTCGGCCGGCTGGACTACATGACGGAGGGCGTGCTCCTCCTCACGACCGATGGTGCGGCCGCCCATCGGCTCACGCATCCGAGCAATCAGGTGAAGCGCACCTACGTTGCCACGGTGCGCGGGCGCATCCCCGAGGCGGTGCGTCAGGCTCGTGAAGGCGTGATGCTCGAGGACGGCCTCATCGTGGCGCAGGACGTCGAGGCGCGTCCGATGGGGGGCGGCCGGTGGGAGCTCGAGCTCTCGATCGCCGAAGGGCGCACACGCGAGGTCCGGCGTCTGTGTGATGCCCTCGGCCTCGAGGTCGAACGACTCGTGCGAGTGCGCTTCGGGCCGGTGAAGCTCGGGACGCTCCCTCCGGGGGAGACGCGCGAGCTCTCGCTCAACGAGCGGCGCGCGATCGCCGCGATGACTCGCAAGGAGCGATAGGCATGGAGCTGCGCGGCGCGTCGGTGCTGCTGCTGGG
>CAYLPM010000230.1:0-3560 GCA_964385525.1 uncultured Gemmatimonadaceae bacterium | reverse complement strand
TGCACGGTCGAGCGTGCCGGCCTCGACCCGCCCATCGCTTCGGCGTAGACCTCGTTCATCGCGGGGAAGTCCGCGAGATTCTTGAGATAGACGGTCGTCTTGACGATGTCGCCCCACGAGGCGCCGACCTCGTCGAGGATCGCCTTCAGGTTCGCCATCACACGCTTCGACTGCACGACGACATCGCCCTCGACCATCTGCCCCGTCGCCGGGTCGAGCGCGATCTGGCCCGCGGTGAACAGAAAGCCGTTGGCGATGATGCCCTGCGAGTACGGTCCGATCGCCTCCGGCGCCTGCTTAGTATGGACTCGCTGAACGCTCACGTTCGCTCCTAGAAGAGTCCGACGATCGAGCCGTCGGGGTGAATGGCCATTCGCTCGGCCGCCGGCTGCTTCGGCAGCCCCGGCATCGTCATGATGTCACCAGCCTGCGCCACGACGAAGCCCGCCCCCGCCGCGGGGTACACCTCGTTCACGGTCACCCGGAACCCGCTCGGCCGGCCGAAGCGCGTCGCGTCATCGGTGAGCGAGTACTGCGTCTTCGCCATGCAGACCGGTGTGTTGCCCAGACCGATCGACTCGAGGTAGTCGATCGTACGATCGGCCTTGGGGGCGAAGTCGACACCATCACCCCCGTACACCTTGCGGACGATGGTGTCGATCTTGTCGCGAATCGGTCGGTCGGTCGCATACAGCGGCGCGAAGTTCGCCTTCCCCTCATCGAGGACCGCGAGGATCTCGCGCGCGAGGTCCTCGCCGCCGGCGCCGCCCTTCTCCCACACTTCGGTCAACGCAACGCGGGCACCGAGCGCTTCGGCGCGGCGCATCACCAGGTCGAGCTCCGCGTCCGAGTCGGTGACGAAGCGGTTCATCGCGACCACGACCGGCACACCGAACTGGCGCACGTTCTCGATGTGCTTCTCGAGATTGGGAAGTCCGCGCTCGAGCGCGTCGAGATCCTCGGTTCCGAGGGACTTCTTGTTCTGTCCTCCGTTGAGCTTGAGCGCGCGGACGGTGGCGACGAGCACGGCCGCCTCCGGCTTCAGGCCGCCCGCGCGGCACTTGATGTCGAAGAACTTCTCGGCGCCGAGATCGGAGCCAAAGCCCGCCTCGGTGACCACGATGTCGGCCAGCGCGAGCGCGGAGCGCGTAGCGAGAATGCTGTTGCATCCGTGCGCAATGTTGCCGAAGGGGCCTGCGTGGACGAAGGCCGGGCCGCCCTCGAGGGTCTGCACGAGATTCGGACGGATGGCATCGCGGAGCAGCAGCGCCATCGCACCGGCCGCCTCCAGATCGCCGGCGCGCACGGGCTTGCGCGCCGAACCGGCGGTGGCACCGACGATGATGCGCGTGAGCCGCTGCTCGAGGTCGGCGAAATCCGTCGCGAGCGCGACGATCGCCATGATCTCGCTGGCCGGAATGATCACGAAGCGCTCCTCGCGGACGATGCCGTTGGCGACACCGCCGAGACCGATGATGCACTGTCGCAACGCGCGATCGTTCATGTCGATCGTGCGCGGCCAGGTGATGCGGCGGGGATCGATGCCGAGCGCGTTGCCCTGCTGGAGATGGTTGTCCAGCATCGCGGAGAGGAGTGCGTGCGCACTGGAGATCGCGTGGAAGTCGCCGGTGAAATGGAGGTTGATGTCCTCCATCGGGATCACCTGCGCGTAGCCGCCGCCGGCGGCGCCTCCCTTCACCCCGAAGACGGGGCCCATGCTCGGCTCGCGAATGCAGAGCATGGCGTCGTGGCCCAGGCGGCGAAAGGCCTGCGCGACGCCGACGGTGACGGTGCTCTTCCCTTCACCGGCCGCGGTCGGATTGATGCCGGTGACGAGCACCAGCCGGCCGCGCGCGGGGCGCGTGGCGATCTCGAGCGGGATCTTGGCCTTGAACTTCCCGTAGAGGTCGATGTCGTCGGCGGCGAGGCCGAGATCCGCCGCGACGTCGATGATGGGGCGAGGGGTGGCGCGTTGCGCGATCTCGATGTCGCTCGGAACGGGGGAGACGGTCGTCATGACGAGGGCAGCGGGATTCGGGACGAGGAGCGGCGGGCGGCGGGTGCCCGGCATACGGCGAGCCGGCGCAGGCCGGCCGCGGGGATTCTACTCATGAATCACGAGTGACCGCCAGACCGAAGAGGCGGATGGTGTTCTGCGCGGTGATCTCGCCGAGGCGTTCCGTATCCGTGCCGCGCGCCCCGGCGAGCCGCTCGAGGGTGCGTGCGACCCACGCCGGCTCGTTGCGTTTGCCGCGATCGGGGACCGGTGCCAGATAGGGCGCATCGGACTCGACGAGCAGGCGGTCATCGGGGACCATGCGGAGCAGCGCTTCGTCTGTCCACCTGCGAAAGGTGATGATGCCGCTGAAAGAGATCATCCACCCGGCATCGAGCGCCGCCTCGGCGAGGGCCGCGGACCCGGTGAAGCAGTGCATCACGCCGACGACGCCAGCCCGCCCGGCCTCGCCGACCATCGCCCGCGTGTCGTCCTCCGCCTCTCGCGTATGGACGACGACGGGGCGCGCGCACTCGGCGGCGAGGTCGAGCTGCGCGGCGAAGGCGACGCGCTGGCGGTCGCGCGGAGAATGACCGTAGTGGTAGTCGAGCCCACACTCGCCGACCGCGCATGCGCCGGCGGCGAGCAGCTCACGGAGAGCGGGAGGATCGCGATCCGCGTCGAACGCCGCCGCATCGTGCGGGTGCACACCGGCCGTGCAGGCCACGAAGCCCGGGTGCGTCGCGGCGATCGCGGCGGCGCGGTTGGCGGCAGCGATCGATTCACCGATGCAGACGACGGCCTGCGCACCGGCGGCACGGGCGCGCGCGATGACCGCATCGCGGTCGGGATCGAACGCGGGATCGGCGAGGTGGGCGTGACTGTCGACGAACCGCGGCATGGATGCGCGGACCGCCGCGCTCGGCGCGCCGGTCCGCCCGGATCAGCGAGAGCCGACGGGCTCGGCCTTCCTCGCCCGCTGGGGCTCCGCGGTGGTGTGCGCGCGCGGGCCGACGCCGCCCTTCTTGCCCGCTTCGCGCGGCCACTTCCGCTCGATCCACATCAGCAGCGGGCTGGCGACGAAGGTCGAGCTGAACGTGCCCGTGATGATGCCGAAGAGCATCACCCACGCGAACGGACGGATCACGGGACCCGCGAAGATCAGCAGCGCCAGCGTGGCGGCCATCGTCGTGCCGTGCGTGAGCACCGCGCGCGGGAGCGTCTCGTTGATCGAGCGATTGAGCGTGTCGCGCATCGGTTCGTTGCGCTTCTTGCGAAGATTCTCGCGCACTCGATCAAAGATGATGATGGTGTCGTTGAGCGAGTATCCGATCACGGTGAGGATCGCCGCGACGATGGTCAGCGAGATCTCCAGGTGCATGAGCAGGAGGAACGCGATCGTCGTGAGCACGTCGAAGGCCGTGGCGAGCACCGCGGCCACTCCGAAGCGCCACTCGAAGCGGAAGGCCAGGTAGACGAGGGTCACCCCGAAGGAGATCAGGATCGCGTAGAGCGCCCTCTGGCGCAGCTCGGCGCCGACGCGCGGACCGATCGCCTCCGTCCG
>CAYLPM010000229.1:0-8706 GCA_964385525.1 uncultured Gemmatimonadaceae bacterium | reverse complement strand
AGCGGCGTCCCCCAGTAGCGGTCGCGCGAGATCGCCCAGTCGATGTTGTTCTCGAGCCATTCGCCGAACCTGCCGGCGCCCAGCTCCGGCGGATGCCACGCCACGCGCGCGTTGCGCGCCAGCATCTCGTCCTTGAACGCGGTCGTGCGGACGAACCACGAGGTGCGCGCGTAGTAGAGCAGCGGCGTGCGGCAGCGCCAGCAGTGCGGGTACTGGTGTACGAGCGTGCCGGCCTTCCACACCACTCCGCGCCGCGTCAGCTCCTGGATGATGTCGGCATCCGCCTCCTTCACGAAGCGACCGCCGACGATCGGCATGTCCTCGGGAAAGCGCCCCCGCCCATCCACCGGCTGGACGAACGCGAGCCCGTGCCGCTTGCCGGCCGCGTAGTCGTCCGCGCCGAACGCGGGCGACATGTGGACGACGCCCGTCCCGTCCTCCGCGGACACGAACGGTTCGGCGACGATCAATTCGTGCTCGCCCGATCCGTACTCGACCCAGTCGAGTGGACGCCGGTAGCGCCAGCCGGAGAGCTCGCGACCTCGCAGGCGACGCACTTCCTCCCATTGGTCCGCCCAGTCGTCGCCGAGCACCTGCGCCACGCGCGCTTCGGCGAGCAGCACGGTGCGCCGGTCATCGGCTCCGCGACGTCGCAGTTCGGCGTACTCGAGGTCCGGATGCACGGCCAGCGCCGTATTGGACACGAGCGTCCACGGAGTGGTCGTCCACACGAGGATGCGGCGCATCGCGCGCCCCTCCGCATCCCGCGCCACCGCCTCTCCGCCGGCGTCGACGAGGTCGAGCGCGACGAACAGACTCGGATCCGCGACTTCCTCGTACCCCTGCGCGACCTCGTGACTCGACAGCGAAGTGCCGCACCGCGCGCAGTAGGGAAGGATCTTGTGGCCCTGATAGAGCAACCCGCGATCGAACAGCGTGCGCAGCGCCCACCAGACGTTCTCGATGTACTCGTTGGTGTACGTGACGTACGCGTCGTCGTAGTCGAGCCAGTAGCCGATGCGCTCGCTCAGGCGCTGCCAGTCGCCCTTGTACTTCCAGACGCTCTCGCGGCAGAGCTGATTGAAGCGCTCGATGCCGATCGCCTCGATCTGCGGCTTGCCGCTGATCCCGAGCTGCTTCTCCACCTCGATCTCGACGGGAAGACCGTGCGTGTCCCACCCGCCCTTCCGCGTGACGTGAAACCCGCTCATGACACGGTGGCGCAGCACCAGGTCCTTGATCGTCCGCGCGAAGACGTGGTGGATCCCGGGCAGGCCGTTCGCCGTCGGCGGGCCCTCGAAGAAGACGAACCGCGGCGCACCGGCGCGCGTCTCCTGCGTGCGACGGAACAGCTCCTCGTCCGTCCAGCGCGCGAGCATCTCCTGCTCGAGGTCGTCGGCGGGCCGCTCCGGTGGGAGCAGCCGGAATCGCGGCGCGGATCCCACGGCGGTCACAGGCGCTCCACGACGTGCCGGACGAGGTCGGTCAGGAGCGGTTCCGCGCGCCCCGCCACACGGAGAATCGCCTCCAGCGACGCCGGCTCGAGCGCGTCGGGGAGACACTGGTCGGTGATGATGGAGATGCCGAGCACGCGCATCCCGCCGTGCACCGCGACGATCACCTCGGGCACGGTGGACATTCCCACCACGTCGCCACCGATCTCCCGAAGGAAGCGGTATTCCGCGCGCGTCTCGAGACTCGGTCCCGTCACGGCGACATAGACGCCCTCGCGCAGCACGATCTTACGCTCGAGCGCCACATCGCGCGCCAGCGCGCGGAGGGCCGGATCGTACGGCGCGGACATGTCCGGAAAGCGCAAACCGAGACGGTCGTCGTTGCGGCCGACGAGCGGATTGTCGCCGAGCAGGTTGATGTGATCGGTGATCAGCATGAGGTCGCCCGGCGCCCAGAGCGGATGCATCCCGCCGCACGCATTGGACACGATCAGCGTCCCGGCGCCGAGCTCGCGCATCACCCGCACCGGAAACGTGACCTGCTGGAGCGAGTAGCCCTCGTAGCGGTGGAAGCGCCCGTGCATCGCGACGACGCCGCGACCGCCGAGGCGGCCGCACAGCAGTCTGCCACTGTGCGACTCGACGGTGGAGAGCGGAAAGCCTGGGATGTCGGCGTACGGGATCTCCGCTTCGCACGCGATGCGCGCCCCGAGGCCGCCGAGCCCGGTGCCGAGAATCACGGCGACATCCGGCTGCGACGGCCAGCGCGCGCGGACGACGTTCGCCGCGCTCCGGACGACCTCGAGCACGTGCGGCGTGGTATCGCCCGGGACGAGCGTGCCGGCCTGGGTCAGCGAAGTGGTCATGCGACGGACTTATTCCTTGATCAGCGTATCCAGCCAGGCCGGCGTCACCTTGCTCGCTCGCGGGTCATCGCCGTCGCCTCGCGAGGACTCGGCCGCCTCGATCTCGGCGAGCTGGCGCTCGGCGAGATTGCGAAGCTGCGCCAGATAGGCGCGACGCATTCGCTCCAGACCGGCGATCTCCTCCTGGAGTCGCCGGATCTCGGCCCGCTGCTCATCGAGCAGACGATCGCCTTCGGCGCGCGCCTCGCGCAGGATGAGCTGAGCCTCGCGGTCCGCCTGTTCGCGGATCTCGGACCGCAGCTGCTGCGCGGAGATCAGCGCGTCGTTGAGCGCCTGGTCCCGCTCGCGGAACGTGCGGAGCTGCTCGTGAAATCCTCTCGTCCGCGCCTCGAGCTCCTGGTTGATGCGGGTGAGCCGCTCGAGCTCGTCGGCCACTTCGGCGCGAAATTCCTCGACGCGCTGGCGGTCGTAGCCGCGCATCGCCACCGGAAGCTCCTTCCGGCGCACGTCGAGCGGGGTCAGGCGAAAGATGTCGTCGTTCATGCGCTCCTCGCTCCGAACAGGACGGTGCCCAGACGCACCAGCGTGGCCCCTTCCTCCACCGCCACCTCGAAGTCGCCGGACATCCCCATGGACAATTCCGTTGCCGGATGTCCCGCTGCCGCCAGTCGCCGCCGCGCCTCGCGCGTCTCCGCGAAGACGCGCCGCAACGTCGGTTCATCCGCGTCGAACGGTGCCATGGTCATGGCGCCGCGCACTCGAATCGCTTCCAGCGTCACGAGGCGCTCGGCCTCCCGCGTGACCTCGTCCAGAGAAAATCCACCCTTCGTGGACTCGCCGGACACGTTCACCTGCAACAGCACATCGAGCTTCCTGCCCACCGACGCACCGTGCGCCTGTACCGCGTCGGCCAGCCGCGAACTGTCGATCGAATGCGTGAGATGAAAGTGGTCCAGCGCCTTCACCTTGTTGCGCTGGAGATGCCCGATGAGGTGCCATCGTAACGGCGCCTCGACCAACGGCATCTTCGACAGCGCTTCCTGCACCCGGTTCTCACCGACATCGCGGAGTCCGGCACCCCAGGCCGCTTGCGCCGCGTCGGGACCGTGGGTCTTGGTGACGGCAACGATGGTCACGGCCTGTCCGTGCCCTCCGCGCGCCGCCGCCGCTGCGACCCGATCCCGAACTTCCCTGACCCGTTCGCCCAGGTCGCGAAAAGGCATAAGACACCAAGCTATCGGCGGTTACAACGCAGATCAAGTGAATCGGCCGACACCTCGCCGCGGGCCGCCCCCAGCGCGACCCCCGGGCAAGCCAGGATCCAGCGCATCGCCCACGGAGTCGGCTCGATCACATCGGAAGGACGAGGAGCGATCAGCAGCGGTGACACGCGCGCGGCCGAGGCCGCGGCGGCCAAGGTATCCACCGGGTAGCGGCCGATGCGGACGACGCCGGTCCGATCCGCCGCGTCGTCGCGCCCCGCGACGTGCGCGACACCGTGCAGCACCCACGATGGCGCACTGATCTCCTCGAGGTACCCCGCGGGCACCGTTACGGCGACGGCGACGGGACGCCCCCGCAGGCGCGCACTCCGCGCCACGGCGGCGACTTCCTCCATCTCGCCACGCCAACGGCCGACCTCCGTCGCCGTCAGGAGCGAGTCCCGCCGGTGCATCTCGTCGCGATACCAGCCCGCACCCAACAGTGGGATGGTGACGACCGTTACATCCGGCCGAACGCCCTCCGCCTGCTGGAGATACCAGAGCGGATACGTATCGTTGTCGCCCCACACGAAGAGGATGCCGCGATCGGGGACGGATGCGAGCATCTCGACCGCGAGCGCCCGTGGGATCGAGGCCTCCGGCTCACGTCCCCGATCCACCGCGCTCCAGTTGAGGGCGATCGGCAGTCCGGCGAGCGCCACGCCCGGCCACAGTCGGCCTCGAGCGAAGCGGTACGAAGCGACGACGGCTCCGATCCCAGCCCAGATCCCCCACGTGAAGAACGCGAGGGCAAAGAAATAATCGCGCTCTCGCGGTTCGCGTGCCGCGTCGTCGGGCAGGAATCCGTACCCGATCGAAGGACCCGCCTTGAGGTTCAGGTAGATCACCACGCCCAGGCTCGCGCAGCCCAGGAGCACTGCCGTCGCGAGCCAGCTGCGCCGGTGCAGCGCGAAGTGCCGCTCGCACCCGACGGCGCCCAGGATGGCGAACAGGATCGTGAACGGCGTGCGGGCGAGCGACGGCTGGACGCCGGGCGACAGGCCGAGGGCGATCTGCCAGTCGGCGTACTCGAACAGGTTGGCGACCTGGAGCCAGATTGGCGCCTGGCGCGGCCACAGGGGCGCGATCGCGTACTGGCGGCGCGCCACGACGTCGATCAGCGCGCCGAGCGTCGACGGATCGCCCTGATTGAGCGCGGGATCGTGCGTCGCGCGGACGAGCAGGATGAGGAGCGCCGTTGTGGCGAGCGCGGTCGCGCCGAGGAGTGCCGGGATCGTGGGACGGGCGCTCGATCGGACGACGAGGAGAACGAGCATGGCGACGAGCGCGGCAATGATCAGCGAGACGCGTCCGGTGCCGATGCCGGCGACGAGCAGGAGCGTGGCGCTCAGCGCGGCGGCTTCCGGCCATCGCGTGACGCCGTTGTGCGAGCGCACCGCGAGCACGATCGCCGCCGGCGCGGCGACGAGCGCGCTGAGGTGGACGGCCGGAGCGAGCGCCATGAGAAAGCCGAGGAGGGCAATGGGCGCGGCGCGCGTCTCTCGACCCACGAGAGGCCGGCCCGCGCGCTCTGCCGCCGCGAGCATGGCGACCGAGAGCAGCAGCGACGCGGCGTAGACCTCGGTCTCCGTCGCGCTCGCCCACACGGACATCATCGCCCCCGCGCACATCGCGGCCGCGAGTCCGAACGCCGCACGCCCGAGCCATCGCGCGATGAGGCCGGCCATGATCGCCCCGGCGGCAGCCGTCAGGACGGCCGAGAAGAGATTCGTCTCGATCGCCGTCCGGAAGGGCAAGAGCGCGCTCCACGCGCGCGCGGCCGCGACGTACAGCGGGGTACCGGGGGGATGCGGGATGCCCAGCCCGTGCGCGGCGGCGATGAACTCGCCTGCATCCCAGAACGTCACGCTCGGGGCGAGCGTGAGCGCGTAGACCGCGAGCAACAGGGCGCCGGCGGACGCGCCGGCCATCATCGAACGGGTTATTCGGTCACTCCGACGATCGGCTGCTCTGCGGTCGTGCGCGGCGACCGGCCGGCGAGCATGTCGCGCACCTGCGGCGCCGAGAGGTTGCGCCACAGCCGGCCGTGCATCGCGACCGAGATCGACGACGTCTCCTCGGAGACCACTATCACCAGCGCGTCCGTCTCCTCCGAGAGCCCGAGCGCGGCGCGGTGTCGCGTGCCCAGCGAACGGTCGATCATCGGCGCCTGCGACAGCGGCAGAATGCTCCCGGCGCCGATCATCGTGTCGCCGCGGATCACGACCGCGCCGTCGTGCAGCGGCGAGTACGGCGTGAAGATCGTGCGCAGCAGGTCGGAGGAGACCTTCGCCTGCATCTCCGTCCCCGACTGCACGTAGTCGCCGAGGGGCATCTCGCGCTCGACGGCGATGATCGCGCCGATCCCCGAGCGCGACAGGCGTTCGACGGCCTCCGCCACCTCCTCGGCCACCTCGCTCGCCCCCAGTCGACGGAAGAACCGCGTCACCCGCGCCTGGCCGAGGTGCGCCAGCCCGGCGCGCAGCTCGGGCTGGAAGACGATCAGCCCCGCGAACGCGCCGTACGTGAAGATGAGGCCGAGGAGATACGTGATCATCTGCAGGCGCGACGCGTAGGCGATCGCGTAAGCCAGCGCGAGCACGACGATGCCGATCAGCATCTGCACTGCCCGCGTGCCGTGCAGCAACAGGAGGACGCGATAGAAGACGTACGCGACGAGCAGGATCTCGATGATGTCGAGAACGGTCGGGGGACGGATCAGCCGGAACTGATCGAAGATCAAGAGTCGCCTCCCTGGCGCAGGATCGCCCACGCCACGTCGAGCGCGCGGCGCGACGGCCGCACGTCGTGGACGCGAAAGAGCCGCGCGCCGTGCACGAGCGCCACGACGTTGGCGCCGATAGTCCCTTCGACCCGCTCCGCGGGAACCGTCACGTCGTTCACCTCTCCGATGAAACGCTTGCGAGACACTCCCACCAGGAGCGGCCGGCCCAGCGTCGCGAGCCGCGGCAGCTCGGCGAGGAGCCTGAGCGAGTGCTCGCTCCGCTTCGCGAACCCGATCCCCGGATCCAGCACGATCGCGTTCGCCGCCACTCCGGCGCCTTGCGCTGCGACCAGTCGCTCAGCGAGCTCGCCCGCCACCTCGCCGGTGACGTCTCCGCCGTACACCGCGTGGGCGTACGTTCCCATGTCGGCGACGCCGCCGCGCGAATGCATGAGGATGACTCCTGCACGGTGCCGTGCGCAAATCTCGCCCAGACGAGGGTCGAGGCGGAAGGCCGAGACATCGTTCACGATGTTCGCGCCCGCATCGAGCGCCGCGTCCGCCACCTCGGCCTTCACGGTATCGACGGAGAGGAGGGCCTCCGGGATCCGGCGGCGGAGCGCCGCGATGACCGGGACCACGCGCTGCCGCTCGGCCGCGGCGTCCACGGCCATCGCGCCCTGCGGGCGCGTGGACTCCCCGCCGATGTCGAGGATGTCGGCGCCCTCCTCGAGCAGCATCTCGGCGTGGGCCACGGCGGCGTCCGCGGACAAGAACCGACCCCCGTCGCTGAAGCTGTCGGGGGTCACGTTGACGATGCCGAGAAGTCGTGGGCGGTCGAGGGTCACCACCCGGTCGCGAACGTGCCACGCGGGCACGTTCGCTTCCTGCGCCGCGCCGCGCGGCGCGATCACGCCGGCGCGGGCTCCGGACCTCCGAGGAGAGGCTTCCCCGCCGGCTTCGCCTGCGGCGCCGGCGTCGGCGTAGCCTTGGCCGGCAACGCCGGATCCGAGGGCGTCCGCGGCGGAAGCTTGTCGCCCCGCACGAGAATGGCGATGTCCTCGCGCGTCAACGTCTCGCGTTCCAGCAGCGCCTCGGCGACCGCGTGCAGCAGATCGCTGTGCTCGACGAGCGTCGCCTTGGCGCGGTTGTACGCTTCCGTGATGACGCGGGAGACCTCGGCATCCACGAGCTGCGCCGTCTTCTCGGACACCTCGCGCCGGTGCTGCAGGTCGCGACCGAGGAACAGCTCCTGCTCGTTCTCCCCGACCGCGATCGGGCCGATCGCATCCGAGAGTCCCCACTGCGATACGTAGCGCCGTGCCAGCGCGGTGGCCTTCTGAATGTCGCTCGCCGCTCCCGTCGTCACGCGGTCTCGTCCGAACGTGAGCTCCTCGGCGGTGCGCCCGCCGTACATCATGACCAGGTTCGCCTCGAGTTGCTGGCGCGTGATCGAGACGCGATCGTCCTCCGGCAGCGTGAACGCGATGCCGAGCGCCCGCCCGCGCGGCACGATCGTGACCTTGTGCAGGGGGTCACAGCCGGGCGTCTTGAGCGCGCAGACCGCGTGGCCGCCCTCGTGGTACGCCGTGAGTCGCCGCTCCTCTTCCTTCATCACCATCGACTTCCGCTCGGCGCCGAGCAGGACGCGATCCTTCGCATCCTCGAGGTCGATCATGTAGAGCTTGTCGTGCGAGCGGCGGACGGCGAGCAGCGCGGCCTCGTTGACGAGGTTCGCGAGGTCGGCGCCCGACATCCCCGGCGTTCCGCGAGCCACGGTCGTGATGTTCACGTCGTCGGCGACGGGCTTGTTGCGGAGATGGACCTTGAGGATGCCCTCTCGGCCCCTGAGGTCCGGCGCATCGACGACGATCTGACGGTCGAAGCGGCCCGGGCGCAGGAGCGCCGGGTCGAGCACGTCGGGCCGGTTTGTAGCCGCGAGCAGGATGACCCCCTCGTTCGACTCGAAGCCATCCATTTCGACGAGGAGCTGGTTGAGCGTCTGCTCCCGCTCGTCGTGGCCGCCGCCGAGACCGGCGCCGCGGTGCCGGCCGACGGCATCGATCTCGTCGATGAAGATGATGCACGGCGCATGCGCTTTGCCCTGCTCGAACAGGTCACGGACTCGGCTGGCGCCGACGCCAACGAACATCTCGACGAAATCGGAGCCGGACATCGAGAAGAAGGGACGCCCCGCCTCGCCAGCCACGGCCTTGGCGAGCAGCGTCTTGCCGGTCCCAGGCGGCCCGACGAGCAGCGCCCCCTTGGGGAGGCGGCCACCGAGCCGCGTGAACTTCTGCGGGTCCTTCAGGAACTCGATGATCTCCTCGAGCTCCTGCTTGGCCTCATCGGCGCCGGCCACATCGGCGAACGTCACCTTCGGCGTGTCGCCGGTGAGG
>CAYLPM010000228.1:0-9705 GCA_964385525.1 uncultured Gemmatimonadaceae bacterium | reverse complement strand
TGGGCATCTGCGACACACGCTCTACCCGAAGATCCACTTCACCGGGTCGATCAATTCCGGGATGAGCGGCGGTCCGACGATCGATGACGCCGGGCGGGTCATCGGCATCAACGTGTCCACGGCGGGCAACCAGTTGAGCTTCCTGGTACCGGTGGACCGCGCGGCGGCCTTGCTCGAGCAGGTGCGGACGCCGGATGGCACCGTCGGACCGGGCACGCTCGACGACGTGGGACGCCAACTCCGCGCGTACCAGGACCTCTATCTGCGCGACATGTTCGCCGGCGAGACACAGACCGTGGAGCTCGGCCCGTTCCGCATCGTCACGCAGCCGGCGCCGTTCTTCCGCTGCTGGGCCGATGCGACGCGCCTGCCGGAGCTGCCGTACGAGACGGTGCAGCACAGCTGCTCCACCGACGACTACGTTTTCGTCGCCGGCGACCAGACATCGGGTGTGGTCGAGCTGGAGCACGAGCTGATCTCGACGCGGACGCTCGGGGCGACGCGATTCTTCTCGCTGTACACGACCATCTTCTCTCGCGACAACACGCCGGCCGGGGAGGAGGAGCACGTCACGAGCTGGCGCTGCGGCACGCGCAACGTGCGCAACGATGAGACGCCGATGCGCACCGTGCTCTGTCTGCGCCGGTACCGCAAGCTCGGCGAGCTGTACGACGCCGTCCTGAAGGTGGCGGTGCTCGGCCAGGAGGACGCGGGGCTCGTGTCCACCCTCACGATGTCGGGCGTCACCTTCGAGAACGTCGACCAGCTCGCGCGCCGCTACCTGGAGCGTATCTCGTGGCACTGATCCTCGAGGTCCTCGACGCGCGCGGTGTGCGGACGCGACACCGCCTCGAGACCCTGCCGTTGACGATCGGCCGCGGCTTGTCCAGCGATGTGATTCTGGATGACCCCTACGTCGACGCCAGTCATGCGCGCATCAGCCTCGATGCATCCGGCGCGCTGACGATCGAGGATCTCGGCAGCGTGAACGGCCTCGTCGCGAACGAGGCGCGTCTGCGGGAACCGGTCGCGCTGCGCGCCGGCGCGGAGCTCCGGGTGGGGCGCACCACGCTCCGCGTCCGCGATTCGAACGAGCCGCTGCCACCCGCGCTGGTGGACGAGCGCGCGGCCGAGTCGGCCGTCACCGTGGCGTCGGCCCAGCCGGCACTGCAGGCCTCGCCGGCCAGGCCGATCGCGCCGCCGGTGCCGGTTCTGCCGCCATTTGCGCACGCCGGCGAAGACGCGTCCCGGGCTTCCGTGGCCGCGCTACCTCGGTCGCGCCGTCGGGATCGCGTCGTGCGGTGGACGACGAGCACGCAGGGCCGTCTGCTCATCTCGGCGCTCGCGCTCCTGGGATTCTCGGCGTACAGCTGGTCTGGCAGCTACGTGCGCTCGAGCGCGAGCGACGTGTTCACCGGGACCCTCGTCTTCGCGATCATGGCCGCGATCTGGGCCGGGATCTGGTCGGTGGCGAGCCGTGTCTCCGTGCAGCGCTTCCACTTCGTGGGCCACTTCGCCGTGATCTCCGCGATGGCGGTGATCGCACTCGGTCTGGCGATCACCGATGAGTGGCTCACGTTCTTCTTTCCCGACGCCGGCCTCGTGATGGTTCCCTCGACGGTGGCGGCGGTGTTGCTTCTGACGACCCTGGTCGCCTGGCATCTCTCGCTGTCGTCCACCATGCCGCGTCGACGTCGCTGGCGGGCGGGGTTCATCGTAACCGTCACGGTGTTCGCGATCGGCGCGCTGGCCACGTTCGCGGAGGACGATTCGTTCACCGACGTGCCGACGTTCTCGGGTGTGGTGAAGCCCGTCGCGGCGGGGTGGGTTCCTACCGCCACGGTGGAGGATTTCGGCGGTGTGATGCTCGAGTTGAAGGATGAAGTGGATGAGATGGCGCGGGAGATGGCGGAGCGTTAGGGCCGTGTGTCGGCGAGAGGGTGAATGCGCCCGCTGGGGGACGTCACCCCACGGCCCCTCGCGGGTCAGGCCGTCGATGCGCGCCGCGCGGACGGCTGCTGCGAGCACTCGTAGACGAACGCCGGCGGCAGATTGCGAAGGGTGAAGCCGAGGCGCACGTCGGGGAATCGGCGCTCGAGGGTGGCGAGGTTGGAGAGGCTGTACTGGTACTGGAGGAATTTCCCGTCGGCGGCCAGCCGTGCCTTGCTCACGGTGAGGATCCGATCCACGAGCGCGTTGGGCATGATCGCGAGGGGCAGACTCGACACGACGGCGTCGATCTCCTCCACCCCGAGCTCATCGAGCAGGTCGGAGAGCGAGCCGGCGCAGTCGTGCCGGAGCACGAGGCGATGGTCCCGGATGTCCCGGCATTCGTCGACGAAGACCGCGTTGACCTCGAGCGCGATGAGTCTGGCGTCCGGGTGCAGACGTCGCAGCAGCTCGCGCGTGATGCACCCCGTGCCGACACCGAGTTGCACGACGGTGCGGGCCGTCTGGAAGTCGATCGCGCGCAGGAGCCGGGTGATCAGGTAGGGCGAGCTCCGGACGATCGTTCCCGAGGTGCGGATGTTCGCGATGTGCTTGATCAGGTGCGCCTCCTCAGATGGCGAGCAGTTCGCCGATTTCGCGTCCGGCGAGAACGTATATGGTTACGAGGGGAACCTTGCCGACGACGATGCCGGTGATCATGCGGCGAAACGGCATCCGCACGAGTCCCGCGGCGTAGCAAATCAGATCGGTTGGAGTGACGGGGAGGAATGCCCACAGCGCGACGAACCACTGCGCCCGTGGCATGGTGAGGTGAACCTGCAGGCGGGCCAACTGGTCGGGATAGCGAGCGGCCAACCGTGAATCATACCCCGCAAACCCCGGAAAGCGGTAGAGCAGACCGGCGGAGATGAGGATACCGGCGATCGAGACCAGGAGGACGAGAGCGAGCGCGTCCGGAAACAGGGCGCCCCCGGCCAGGACGAGCGGTGTGCTCGGGACGAGGAGCGCGCCGCGCAGGAGGGAGGCGATGACGAATGCGGTGAACGCCCACGGCCCCCACTGGCGAAGGGCGGCCGCGAAGGTGTCCTCCGAGAAAAGAGACGGGTTGGCGACCCACGCCGCAACGATGGCGACGACGATGACGACCCAGAGGTAGGTAAGGACGGACGCGAGACGCACGAGGCGGAAAGGGAGGTGAGGGAGCGGCGATCCCTACGGGCCGGCGCGGCGACGAGTGTCAGGCCTCGCGGCCAGTGTAAGGGCCCGGCCGAGACCGGTGTCAGGCCTCCCGGGACAAGTGTCAGTTCCTGCCGAGACCGGCGTCGGCCCTCCCGGGGCCGATTCCGCCCGCGCGCCGTGACGATTGGCTCGCACGATTGCCGCGGCCGGGCCGGCTGTCAAGAAAATGGGGGTCCTTGACCCATTCCATCACACACTTGATACTCCAGACACGCCACGGCCGGTCGCACAGCCCCCGGGACGAGGGAGGCACGGTCGTGAGGCGCAAACTTTCGGGGTCGGCCCGTTGATGATAGCGGACCGGCCGGTCGTTGCACGGCCGCCGCGGGCGCCGCTGACGATCGCGTCGAACACCTGTATCGAGGTTCGGAGACCACATGAGGACACCTACACGTCGAGTACTCGCTCGTGCCGCCATGCTGCTGGGGCTTCTGCCAGCGACACTGGCCGCACAGCAGGGCACCACCGTCACCGGCGTGGTGACGGCCGGGGATGGCGCGACGCCGATCGCCGGCGCCGCCGTCGACATCCCGGAGCTGCAGGTCGGGGGATACACCGACCAGAGCGGCACCTACAGCATCATCACGCCGCCCAGCGCTACCGGCCGCACCGTCGTGCTGCACGCGCGCCGAATCGGCTATCGCCTCGACAGCGCGATGGTCACGCTCTCCGGTGGGACGGTCACGCGGAACATCGAGCTCGATATCGCGGTCACGCAGCTCACGGGCGTCGTCGTGACGGCGCTCGGGATCGAGCGTGAGCGCAGCACGCTGGGCACCTCCCAGCAGCAGATCTCGACCGAGGATCTGAACGCGACCAAGGCGCTGAATCTGGTACAGCAGGTACAGGGGAAGGTGTCGGGTGTGCGGATCACCGGGGGCGGAACGCCGGGCGGATCCGTGAACGTCGCGATCCGCGGCCAGAACACTTTCGCCAGCAACAATCAGCCGCTGTTCATCGTGGACGGGATCCCCGTCTCGAACGCGAATCGCGGCGGAAGTCTCGGCGGCGGCGCGAGCGCCGGCTACGACTTCGGGAACGCGATCGGCGATCTGAATCCCGAGGACATCGAGACGTTCACCATTCTGAAGGGCCCCAACGCCGCCGCGATCTACGGCTCGCGCGCGCAGAACGGCGCGGTCGTGATCACGACCAAGCAGGGCGTGGCCGGCCGCATGCGCTCGGAGCTCACGATGTCGTACACGTGGGATCGGCCGGGCCGGCTGCCTGACTTCCAGAATCGCTATGGCCAGGGCGCCGGCGGAAACTTCCGGTACGTGAATGGCGCCGGAGCCGGCGTCTGCGACAACTGCGACCAGAGCTGGGGGCCGATGCTCGATGGTCGTCTGATCGATCAGTTCACGGGGCCGCAGCAGCCGTGGATCGCCCGGCCGGACAACGTCGAGAGCTTCTTCGAGACCGGAACCTCCGCCTCGGCAACCCTCGCCGTCAGTGGTGGAACCGAGCGGGCGAACGCGCGCATCTCGGTGGGCGTCGACGATGTCGATGGCTACGTGCCGAACAACGAGTTTCGCAAGAACACGGCGCTGCTGAGCGGGGCGCTTCAGGTCAATTCGCAGCTCGACGCCAGCGCCGTGATCCAGTACGTGCGCAACACGGGCACGAACCGGCCCGGCACGGGATACAACAATTCGATCATGCAACAGTTCTTCTGGTTCGGGCGCCAGGTCGACATCGACGCCCTCCGGAACTGGCAGCAGGGCGGAGCCACCAACAACGGTCCGGCCGATCGTGAGTTCAACTGGAACTACAACTACCACAACAACCCGTTCTACATCCAGGAGGCGAACGGCGTCGAAGACACGCGCGATCGCATCTTCGTCCAGGGCAGCGCGACCTACGAAGTGACCGACTGGCTCAACGCCTCGCTTCGCAGCGGATCGGACATCTACCGGTTCGACATCGACCAGGAGTACGACGCGGCCTTCCTTCACGGGGGCTTCGTCGATGCGAACTACGAGGGCGGCTTCCGGCTGGTCGACGAGTACCGGAACGAGAACAACACCGAGCTGCTCCTGACGGCGAACCGGAGCGTGCTGCCGAACCTGATGGTCAACGCGATGCTCGGCGGCAATCTCCGCCGGGAGCGGTTCAGCACGACCACCACGCAGACCTCCGGGATCTCGGTGTCCGGCATCTACAACGTCTCCAATGCCGCCATCACGCCGACCCTGAGCCAGTTCGAGTCGCGCCGCGACATGAACAGCGTCTACGGTTCGGCGGCGTTCACGCTGAACGGCTACTGGACGGTCGAGGCGACCGGGCGAAATGACGTGTCGTCGACGCTGCCGCGCGGTGAGAATTCCTACTTCTATCCTTCCGTCAACACGTCGCTCGTGCTGACCGACGCCGTGCAATCGCTGAACAACAGCTTCCTCTCGTTCCTCAAGCTGCGCGCCTCCTGGGCCGAGGTCGGCAACGACGCCGATCCGTTCCAGCTCGCGACCACCTTCGCCGGCAACCCGAACAAGTTCGACGGGCTGCCGCAGTTCAGCCTCGGCAATTCGCTCCTCGAGCCGAACCTCAAGCCCGAGATCACCCGCTCGACGGAGTTCGGTGTCGAGGTGGGCGTGCTCGATGGCCGCGCGAGCCTCGACCTGACGCTGTACGACAAGGAGACCCGCAACCAGATCTACCTGGTGCCGGTGTCGCCGACGTCGGGTTACTCGCAGAAGCTCCTCAACGCCGGCACGATGGCGAACTCCGGCTTCGAGGCGCTGGTGACCGTGACGCCGGTACAGCTCACGAACTTCACGTGGACGGCGCAGGCGAATTACTCGCGTAACAAGAACGAAGTCGTGGAGCTGGCGTCCGGCGTCGAGCGCATCGTCATCGGCGGCGGCCTGTTCGGCGACGTGCGCCTTGAAGCCACGAAGGGCCAGCCCTACGGTGCGATCTGGGGCGGCGGCTATCTGCGTGACGCGCAGGGTCGCATTCAGGTGGAGGGCGGTTATCCCGTCCTGGCCGACACCTTCGTGTATCACGGCTCCATCCAGCCCGACTGGACCGGCGGCCTCTCCAACCAGCTCACGTACCGCAACTTCTCGCTCAACGTCCTGTTCGACATTCGCCAGGGCGGGCACCTGATGAGCTACACCAACTACGTCGGGCAGTACTCCGGCGTGCTGGAGACGAGCCTCAGAGGGCGCGAGGTCGACTGGAACGATCCGGGCGTCGTCGTGCAGGGCATCGACGTCGACACGGGCGAGCCGAACACGGTCACACTCACGGCCGAGAACTACCATCAGGGGCTCTTCGGCAACGTCGAGCCGTACGTCTACGATGCGAGCTACGTGAAGCTGCGCGAGATGCGCTTCGGCTTCGAGGTGCCCCCGCAGTGGGCCGGACGCATCAACGCCGAGAGCATCAGCCTCGCGCTGATCGGACGCAATCTTGCCCTGTGGACCGACGTGCCGAACGTCGATCCCGAGTTCGCCTACAGCTCCGGCAACTTCCAGGGGATCGAGTACGCGCTGCCGGGCAACACGCGCAGCATTGGCCTCAGCGTCCGGATCACGCCATGACGACCCTCAGGAGAACGCACACGATGAATGATAGATCTCACCTGCTCCGCGTCGGCGCGGCGCTCGCGGTCTTCGCGATGGCGTGCGATGCCGACGCGGTGACCGACGCGAACCGCAACCCGAACGACCCGACCGACGCGCCGTCGTCGGCGCTGTTCACCAACGCCGCCCGGAACGCCGTCGGCCGCTGGCTGAACGGCGTCGGCGGCACGCGCTACGCCTTCCTCGCCCAGCATCTCGCCGAGGTGCAGTACCCGGAGAGCGATGCCTACGTGCGGCTCCGGGCGAGCACCACGACGGGACTGTTCGATGGGTCGTACGCCGTCGAACTGCAGGACCTGCAGCTCGTGATCGATCGTGGGCAGGCGGAGGCCGAGCCGGGCCTCTACGGACCGGCGATGGCGCTCAAGGCCTGGGAGGTGGGGATCCTGACGGATGTCTTCGGTGACATCCCCTACCTCGAAGCATTCCAGGCCGAGGACGGGATTCTCAATCCCATATACGACACGCAGCAGGCGATCTACGCCGATCTGTTCGCGACGCTCGGACAGGTCTCGACGGATCTGACCGGTGCGCAGAACGAGCTCGGCGCCAGTGACCCGATCTACGGTGGCGTGCCGGCGCAGTGGCAGAAGTTCGCCAATTCGGTCCGGGCCCGTCACGCCTTGCGAGTAGTCAACGTCGACGCCTCCATGGCCGGTTCGCAGCTCACGGCGGCGTTCGCGGCGCCCGGTGGCCTCATCACGACCAACGCCGACAACGCGCGGCTGAACTGGCCCGGCGACGGCGTCTACGACAATCCATGGGCGGCCAACTTCAAGACGCGCGACGACCACCGGATCTCCAACCGGCTGCTGACGTACCTCAGCGACTACCAGGATCCGCGGCTCGAGGTGTACGCGATGCCGGCCGAGACGGTCGTTCCGGAGATCGCGGGCCAGACGATGAACTACTGCCCCGGCGGCGCGCCGCCGTGCTACGTCGGCCTGTTCAACGCGCTCGATCACGCCGATGCGTCGGCGCTGATCCCGAACACGTCGCGCATGGGGGCGGCCTTCTACCCGGGGGCGACGGCGTACGGGACCTACGGCGGCAGCGGCGGGTCCTTCCCGTCGTACCTCATGACGGCTGCCGAGGTCGAGTTCATTCGCGCGGAAGCCGCCGAGCGCAGTCTGGGCGGGCTGACACCCGCGCAGGCGGAAGGCTTCTACAACGCCGCCATCACGCGGTCGATGGAGATGTGGAGCATTCCGGCCGGCGACATCGCCACGTATCTGGCGCAGCCCGAAGTCGCATACAACACGGGCGGAACGACAGCGGAGCGGCAGACGCAGATCGCGATCCAGAAGTGGCTCGCGCTCTTCGTCGATCCCATCCAGGCGTGGTCGAGCTTCCGGCGCACGTGCCAGCCGGCGATTCTCGAGCCGGGTCCGACGGCGGTGACCAACGAGATTCCGCGTCGCCTGTACTATTCGACGACCGAGCAGGCGGTCAACCGTACCAACTACAACGAAGCTGTGGGCAGGCAGGGCGCCGACAACTTCACGACGCACATCTGGTGGGACAGCGACAACGAAAGCGCGCCGACGTACGAGGCGGGCTGCGGCGAGCCGTAAGCTCGCACACGGAAGGACGCTCGATGCAAGGAGCCGCGCGGCGTCAGCCGCGCGGCTCCTTGCCCATCAGGTCCAGGCCCGTCGATCGTCCGTCACGCACACCGCTCATTGGACGGCCGGTGGCACTCCCTCCCACCTCAGGCTCACGGCGATCGCGCCGCCCGCGTTGTTGTATCGGCCGAAGTAGGTGTTGGCCAACTGTGGCTCGTAGAAGCGCACTTCCTGCACTTCCGCCACCGGAAGGCGGCGCAGCTCGTCCAGGCTCTCCATCCGTTCGCCATCCACGTACAGCATGACCGGAACCACCATCGCCTTGCCTTCGACGGTCGCCGTGCGCGATCGGAGAAAGTGCGGGCGAAGCCTCCGCACCGCATCGTACAGCGTGAGATCGTCCACCTGCTGCAGTTCGACCGCCGAGATCAGGTAGCGCCCACTGTTCGGGGGGGCGACCGCGCCGGGCCGAACGCATCCGAGGACGGTGCCGCCGATGAGCGCAAGACACAGGAAGCCGGTCGGGACTCGCATACTGCGCTCCTTGCCAGGAGGTGGAGGTCTGACTGCCGCTCCCGGTCAGTATGCAACGGAGCACGCCATGGCGCCACTGCCCGCCTTCTGCTCACTGGACGTCCCCGACGAGGTCAGCCCCTTCCCGCACCTCCGGCATGCCGGGTCGCTCGGGGGCGCCGCGGCGGCGGACGTTTCGCGCCCTGCCGGCGAGCCGCGCTCCTCGGCGGAGCTCGCGGGCCGACAGCCGGCGAGACTCTCTGCGCCGCGATCGCAACCGCGGTCGAGCATGCTTGAGGAGAAGTCTCGTTTCGATATCGTTGGGCACGGCCGACGCAGGTCGCTCCCGCTGCCCGCCCCGTATACGGAGCCACACGATGAGACGCGCCCTTCCCTGGTTCGCTGTCGCAGTCCTCGCCGGATGCACGAATGCCGACTCGCTCCTCTCACCCGATCGCGAGCTCGAGCCCCGGCTCTCCGGATCGAACTGGGGAGTCGACGCGGACTACGACCAGCTCGACGATGGCCTCGAGTGGAGTCTCGCCAATCAGTACGCGCCGCTGCTCTACCTGCCGAACCCCATCGCGCAGGGATCCCAGACCAATGGGGACTGGACTCGTCCCGCGAACGTCCCGTGGCTGCTGCAGAACACGCGGCTGCGCATGCACCACAACAACTGCAACGACCATCAGTTCCTGAATTTCGGCCAGGTAAACGCGACGAACCTCCTCCAGCAGGCGCACCAGCGGTACGTCCGGAAGTGGTATGGCGGCTGCGAGCACGAGAATCCCGTCCAGTACTCGAACTCGAGCTGGCATCCCGACGATCACTATTTTCTCCAGCAGGAGGAC
>CAYLPM010000227.1:0-5489 GCA_964385525.1 uncultured Gemmatimonadaceae bacterium | reverse complement strand
ACGTAGCGCGACCCGCGCGTGCCGCGCTCGAGATCGTACTCGAGATTCGTGAACCCCGCGGCGGCACGGCGCACGGCCTCGATCGCGACGTCGGCGAGCGGCGCGCGCCCGAGGTTGGTGTGCAGGACGACGCCGGTCAGGTTGAGCACACGGCGAAGCGAGGGACGCTCGAGTCGGGTGAGCTCGGCTTCCACCGCGACCACCCACTCTTCCGGCTCCGTCGGAATGGGCGCCGTGTGGCGTCGGGCCGCGTCCACGGCGGCGCGGACGGCGTGGGCGACGAGCGCGCGCGGCGCACGGGCGAGCAGGGGCCGGAGCGCCTGGCTGTCGAGGAGCGCGCCGATGCTCGGCAGGGTGCGACGGAAATCAGTCATCTCGCAGTCTCCTCGGTCGCCGGCGGTGTCGTCGTCGGCGGTGGCGTGACGGTTGTCGGCGGCGCCGGGGGCACGCTGTCCGTGGGCGCCGCTGGTGGAGCCGCACGCGGCGTGGTGAACACTCTCTCGCTCGTTCGGGAATGGCCGGAGAGGCTGCGAAGTCCCTCGACAACGAGGCGATATTGCGTTTCCGGCGCAAGGGGTCGGGCGAGCCGCAGCATGATCTCGGTGACGGGAATGGGTCGGCCGAAGGTCGGCCGCGGTTCGGCGAGCGAATCCGCGGGCGTCGGCGGCGGCGCGACGCGCGGCGGAGGTGGCGGCACGGTGTCCGGCGCGGCGGTGTCCGCGCGCGCACGCTCGCGCGCCTCGAAGTCCCGCGCGCTCATGGCCTCCGCGATCGGCACCGCGACCGAGTCGGAGTCGAGTATCGTGAACGACTGCGTCGTGATCGCCTGCCCGACGTCGAGTGGCCGATCGACGATCAGACGCACCGTGACGGAGTCGCGCGGGCGCACGTCGGCCAGTCCGGGCCCGATGGTGTCCTGGACGTACGCGTACAGCTCGACGCCGGCGGTGTCCGTGAGCGAGACCTGCACCGTGTCCCAGGCCTCGCGCGGGTCCAGGAGCCGGTTTCTGTTCGGATCGGCGAAGGCGCGGACGGTGTAGATGCTCGTCCGCAGGTGCCGGAAGCGGAATCGTCCGGCCGAATCGGCGCGCGTGATGTAGACCGTGCTGTCGGGACGCGCGATCGCCTCGACGAACGCGAGCGGGAGCGCGCCACCGGCCGCCCAGTCGAACGCGACGCCCGTGAGCTCGGTGTCGGGAATGATCGGTCCGGTGGCGAATACGGTCATCGCGCCCGCATCGAGCACGTTGCCGCGCAGGTCGCGCACGCCGGGGAGCAGCGTCACCGTGTACGCCGTGTTCGTCCGCCACTCGCCGCGACGGGGGCGAACGGCGAGCGTCTGCCGCCGCCAGTCGACGTCGACTTCGCCGTCCGCGGGCGAGATCAGGAACAGCTCCGAGAGGCTCTGCCCGCCGGAGCGCTCATCGATCACCTCATCGAAGCGGAACAGCACGCGGTCCGGCCGGACGCTCGTCGCCGCGCTGTCGGGCACGATGCCGACGAGCACGGGCGCATCGAGATCCTCGGGGCCGCCGGGAGGAAGACTGGCCTGGGCGCACGCGAGAAGGGCACCGAGGGGGAGCGCGGCGATCAGTCGCCGCACAGCGCCTTCACCTTCCCGGACAACTGCTCGCGCCGCGCGGTCCATTCGGTGAGCCGCTGCCGCTCGCCTTCGACCACGTTGGCCGGGGCACGCATGGTGAAATTCTCGTTGGCCAGACGCTGCTCGAGTCCGGCGATGCGCTTCCCGAGATCCACGAGCTCGTCGCGCAGCTTTCCGCACTCCTTGTCGACATCCACCATGCCGGCGAGCGGCACCACGACCTCGGTGCCGTCGGCGAGCACCGCGTGAGCCGCCGCGCCCACTGGCGCGGTGTCCGCGAGGGCGATCGTGGCTCGGGCGAGTCGCTCGATCGTCGCCGTCTCGGCGGCGAGCGTCGCGCGAGCGCCCTTGCTGGAGGGAACGAGCACGACCTCGATCGACTTGCCGGGCGCCACGCCGTGATCCGCGCGGATCTGACGCAGGGCGCCGATCGCTTCGCGAACGAGCTCGAAGTCCCGCGCGCCCGCTCCCGGCAGCGCCGCGCGGCGCGACGGCCACGGAGCGCGGGCGAGGAACGCACCGTCGGCGCGCTCGGCGACCGGAAGCGTCTGCCAGAGCGTCTCCGTGATGAACGGGACGATCGGGTGCAGCAGGCGCAGCGCCTGGTCGAACGCGTGGACGAGCACGGCGCGCGCGATCTCGCGATCCTCGCCCGGCTCGGCGAGGCGGCCCTTGATGGCCTCGACGTACCAGTCGGCGAGCTCGTTCCAGACGAAGCGGCGCGCGGTCTCCGCGTACTCGTTCAGTCGCAGGCCGGCGCGGCGTTCGTGCTCGCGCCACCGGGGGCGTCCGTCCGGTCCGGTCTCCGGCGGGTGCGCGGGACCCAGAGCGTCATCGCACTCGGCGACGGCGCGATCGAGGCGGTCGAGGATCCATCGGTCGGCGCGCGCGAGGCGCGCCGGATCGATGTCGTCGAGCGCGCGCACGCGCGCACCGCTCACGTTCGTCAGGAGGAAGCGCCCGATGTTCCAGAGCTTCGTCGCGAAGTTGCGTCCGGGGGCGAACGTCCCCTCGAGGTCCGCCGGGTCGAGGATGACGTCCGCGCCCAGCCCCAGCCCGGCCACGACGGTCCAGCGCAGCGCGTCGGCGCCGTAGAGCCGCACCACGTCGAGCGGATCGATCCCGTTGCCGAGCGACTTCGACATCTTCCGGTGCTGCGTGTCGCGCACCATGCCGTGCAGGTAGATCGTGTGGTAGGGTGCGTCGCCCATGAACTCGTACCCGGACATCACCATCCGCGCGATCCAGAAGAACAGGATGTCGGGTGCGCTGACGAGCACGTCGGTCGGGTAGAACGCGCGCAGATCGCGCGCGTTCTCGTCCGGCCAGCCCAGCGTCGAGATCGGCCACAACCACGATGAGAACCACGTGTCCAGCACGTCCTCGTCCTGGCGCACGGCGCCGCCGCACGTCGGACACCGCTCGACATCGACGCGGCTCACGATCGGCTCGCCGTCGCAGTCGTCGCAGTACCAGACCGGGATCCGATGCCCCCACCAGAGCTGACGCGAGATGTTCCAGTCGCGGATGTTCTCCATCCAGTGCGTGTACACGCCTTCCCATCGCTCGGGAAGGATGCGGATGCGACCGGACCGCACGGCCTCGAGGGCCGGTGCGGCGAGCGGCGCCATCCGGACGAACCACTGGTCCGAGAGGCGCGGCTCGACCACGGTGTCGCAGCGGTAGCAGTGTCGCACGGCGTGCTGGTGCGTCTCGGCCTTCTCCAGTCGTCCTGCCTTGCGCAGCATCGCCACGATGCGCTCGCGCGCCTCGAAGCGGTCCAGGCCGCGCAGCTCCGCGGGAACGCGTCCGGCGGCATCGACGATCTCGCCCATCTCGCCGGTGGGGGAGATCACGATGGGCATCGGGAGCGCGTGCCGCACTCCGACTTCGAAGTCGTTTGCGTCGTGCGCGGGCGTGATCTTCACGGCGCCACTGCCGAACGCCGGATCCGTGTAGTCATCGGCGATGATCGGGATCTCGACGTTCGCGATGGGCAGGTGCACACGTGCACCGATGAGCGACCGATAGCGGTCGTCCTCGGGGTGCACCGCGACCGCGACGTCGCCGAGCATCGTCTCCGGACGCGTGGTCGCGACCGTGATCGAGCGCGATGGGTCGTCCACGAGCGGATACGAGACGTGGTACAGCGTGCCGGTCGTGTCCTCGAACTCCGCCTCCTCATCGCTCAGCGACGTCAGACAGCGCGGACACCAGTGGATCACGCGATGGCCGCGGTAGATGAGGCCGCGCTCGTGCAGCCGGACGAAGGCTTCGCGGACCGCGCGGGTGAGCTCGGGAGAGAGCGTGTACGCCGTGCGCGACCAGTCGCAGGACGCGCCGATCGCCTCGAGCTGCCGGAGGATGGTGCCGCCGGTCTCCTCGACGTACGCGGCGGTGCGCGCGACGAACGCCTCGCGTCCGATGTCGAAGCGGGTCTTGCCGCAATCCTTCGCGATCAGCCGCTCGACGACGTTCTGCGTCGCGATGCCCGCGTGGTCGGTCCCCGGCACCCAGAGCGTCTCGTCGCCCGCCATCCGCCGCCAGCGCACGAGGACGTCCTGCGCGGTGTCATCCAGCCCGTGGCCCATGTGCAGGACGGCGGTGACGTTCGGCGGCGGGATGACGATGGTGAACGGCGTGCGCGCACCGCCCTCGGCCCGCGTGGCGGCCGCGTCGGCGGTGAAGATGCCGGCGGCCTTCCAGCGCGCGTAGAGGGCGGGCTCGTGGTCGGCGGGGGAGTAGTGGCTCGGAAGTTCCGAGTTCTCGGCGGCGCTCGGCATACCGGAGGGAAGGTCGGGCGACGGCAACGTCGAAGTGCAACGGCGACGTCGAAGTGCTCAATGGTAGGCAGACGGTGAACAGTGAGTGACGATGCACGCACCGATCACTGACGGCTGACCACTGACGCCTTCGATTTTCTCTGTCGACGGAAGATAACCCGACTTCCGTCGCGATGGTCGGCGGTCAGTCCGCTCGGCCTTCGGTGACCTCGCCGCTTTCCGGATCGCGGACGTGGTCGGCCTTGGGGACCCCGGTAGGCGCGACGGGGGAGCCGCCGGTGCGATCACCCTTGCCGCTTTTCTTCTTGGCGGCGCGCCGGCGCTCGGCGAGTCCCTCGGTGTCGTCGGCGGCGTTGCGCAAGGCTTCCTGCTCGCTCAACCACCGGTCCTCGAGCTCGACGCGCGGATCGGCGTGCCGATCGGGCTCATCGGAGCTTCCCTGGCGCCGGCGACCCGTGCCGATGTTCTGGCCTTCCCAATGGGCCTCCGTGAGCGCGGCATCGCCCTCCTCGACCCGGCGGACGTTGTCATCGAGCAGTTCCTCTTCCTCGCCGATCATGAGGCGGTTGACGACGGTGTCGACGCCCGGCGTCCCGCGCGCCACGGTCACGGCGTGGTCGGCTTCGTCCTCGGTGCGCACCCATCCCGTCAGCTCGATGACGCCTTCGCCGACCGCACCGATGTCCACGGCGCGCTCGCCGAGGATGGGATCGTTGCGAAAGGCTTCGAGCACGCGGTCCTCGAGCTCGGCCTGGGCTTCCTCCACTTCGTCCTCGAGCTCGTCCTCGAACTGCTCTTCTTCTTCCTCGAAGTGTCTCCGGACGGATGACGAGAGCTGATCGCGTCGCCGACGGAATCGCTCGGAGATGCCCTCGACGCCGCCCACTCGCTGAGCCAGGAGCACGCCGGCAACGAATCCGGCGAGCGCGCCGACGGCGAGGGAGACTACGGATGGGGCGAGGGAATCGTCGTCGCGATAGCGGAAGCTCATGTGGGCAACCCGTAGCGGAGGTGGTTGCAGAACGATAACTTACCGCGAGGTGTAAGGCGAGCCGGGGTGCAAATTCAGGGCCAGTCGACCCCTGCTTCGCGAGCGCGTTCGA
>CAYLPM010000226.1:0-5325 GCA_964385525.1 uncultured Gemmatimonadaceae bacterium | reverse complement strand
TTCCTCCCACCCGTCCACCGCGGGCGGGAGCACCGGCGGCGCGTTCAGGGTCGTCCCTCGTAGACCCAGAAGACGCGGCCGGCGCGCGAGCCGGCTCGTTCCGCGGCCTCCCGCGAGTCGTAGGGGCCGCGCACCACGCGATACACCGGCGTTCCTGCTTGCACCGCGGGAACGACCCGTGCGCGCTGCCCGTCGACGAGGATGTGCGATGCGAGCTCGCGCGCCGCCTCCTCCACCATGAGTGCGGCGAACTGCACGGTGAAGGCACGCGTGCCGGGCTCCACGAGACCACCCGGGCCGCGGGGCTGCTCGAACTGCCTTCCAGTGGGCGCGAGCGTGTCGGTCGCAGGAAACAGCCCGCTGCCGCCGAGCGAGTCCGTCCCCGCGCCGAAGGTCGAGTCGGGCGGCAGGAGGTTGCCCAGGCTGTCGACGGGACCGACTCCGGCGAATGTCACCGGATCATCGATGCCGGACGCGCGAGGCCGAAACCCGTTCCAGAAGAGGAAGTGCCAGAGATCGCGGGCGCCGCCGACCAGGCGACGCGGATCGCGCGCCGACGCGGCGTCCGCGAGCAGGACGTCGTTGCCGCGGACGATCGCGATCGAGCCGTCGGGAGCGACTGCCGGCAGGTCGGCGCGCCAGCGGCTCTCGAGCGCGCCGATCAGCTGGTGCGTGCCGACGGCGATCACCCAGATGGAGTCTCCCGCCGCGTTTCGGGCCAGGAGCAGCCGGCCGAGCGGATCCATGCGGAGATCCGACGCCGTGTCGGGGAGCTCGATCGGATCGGTCATTCCTTCCTGATAGCGATCGAAGACCATCACCTCGGCCGCCGAATCGGCGAGGATGTACAGCCGGTCGCCGCTCGGCGTTGGGACCATCGTCCGGACGGTCGTGTCGAGCTCGACCGAGGGAAGCGTCAACAGGTCGCGGGCGCGCACGCCGACGAGCCGTGCGCCGATCGCGTAGTAGATCCGGTCGCCGGCCTGCGCGGACGTCGCGTTCGCCGTGCGCGGGAGCGTAGCTTCGGCGACGCGCGTGGTGTCCGGCGGGAAAATCCGCCAGAGCGTGGTCGTGGAGTCGTTCGTCGGCGCTGCCACGATGAGCGCGCCGTCGGGCTGGGGGAACACCTCGGAGGCGGGGCTCGGCGGCTGCCACCGCCACGTTCCGCTGGGCGTGAGGCGGTTCACGACACCGCGCTGGTCGACGCCGAAGAGCGCGGCGCCGTCGGCGGTCGAGAGCGAGGTCAACCGTGCCTGGGCCGCCGTGGCGACGCCTCCGACGCGGAGATCCAGGCGGCTCGGGGCGCCGCGCGTTCCGAGGAAGGTGACGGTCCCGGCTTCCGGGTCGAAGCCGAGGACGCGCTCGATCGCCGGGAGCTGCTCCGCGGACAGCCAGAGCGCGGAGTCCACGACCGGGAACGCGTACGCGACTGCCTCACCACCCGCGCGCGGGACACGCAGGAGGACGGCATCGGGACCACGGCGGGCGAGGGTCGATGAGGCGTCGTGATCGTCGGCGGGACCTGCGTCGCTGGAGCGGCCGCAAGCGGCGAGCACGAGCGCCAACGCAATGAGCGTTCGCACGAGTGCAAAGCTACCGGATCGCCCTGACTGGTACAAGGCGCGAGGCCGGGCATTCCTGCGAATGCCCGGCCTCGGGTCCCGTGCCGCCGGAGCGCGCCGCGAACGGGCGCTCACCTGGCCGCCCTCAGAAGCTCGGTGAGATGTAGAACGTCCACATCGGCTTCTTGTCCGGCGTGTCGAGCGGGATCGCGTAATCCCAGCGCAGGATCGCGTAGTTGAACATGTTGACGCGGATGCCCAGGCCGTAGCTGCGCAGCGGGAAGCGCTGCACGGACCAGTCGTAATCGTCCGGCCGCTGCAGGGAGATGTCGTGAACGTCTCTCCACGCCATGCCGGCGTCGAAGAAGAAGAGTCCGTCGACGGGCGGAAGCGCGATTGGCAGCACGCCGAGCTCGAAGCGCCGAATGAGCGGGAACCGGAGCTCCGCGTTTACGACGGCGGCGCGGCTTCCGAGCAACTGTTCGGCGTTGCACGCGTCCGGATTGCCGGCGAGCCCGCCGCACTGTTCGGAGGCGAAGCGCGCCCGGTCGTAACCGCGCACGAGGTCCGGCCGGCCGATGTACTTCAGGAACTGATCCTCGTCGGGACCGATCGACAGGTTGGCGTAGACGCGTGTCGCCAGGGTCAGGTAGTTGAAGATGATGGCATCGTACCGCCGGTAATCGGCGAGATAATTCATCCATCGCAGATTGCCGAGTGTCGGCGAGACCTGGAAGCGGTAGCGGCGGCCGAAGATCGGGCCCGTATAGCCGAACAGCGAGTTGTCGGATACGAACGCCGCGACCGGCGAGAAATAATTGATGCCGGCCTGGTGGTTGGTGCTGTCGATGAAGAACGGCGTAGCGTACGGATACTCGATGTCGCGCCGGATCAGGAAGTCCGTCCGGTCGATGTTCGTGAAGCGGAGCCCCAGCTCGGCGCGCGTGAACCGGTTGAAGGGGTAGAACGAGACGCCGAACGCCTCACGGATCGCGTAGCGGGTGATGGTCTGCGTCTCGGTGAACGAGCCGTTCCCGTGATCGGTGTAGTTGGCGTTGGTCAGGAAGTAGTACGGCTCCTGATAGGCACCGACCGAGTATTGCAGGCGGCCGCCCAGATTCGTGTAGGCCGCGAACAGTTGGGCGTCGCTGAAGCGGCCGTTGACCTGGCCGGCGAAGGCGAGATGGTGATTGCTGAGCAGGTCACTGAGCACGATCGCCGTGCCGCCGAGCACACCGTTGCCGCGCATGTCCTGCGTGTAACCGACGCTCGGCTGCGCGATGTAGTCGGGCTCGAAGCGCACCCGGTAGCCGTACTCCTTGAAGGCCCCCGTGTCGGGGAGCGCGAGCGACGCGCTGTCCAGCAGCGCGGCGACGCTCACCGTCTCGCGCGACCCGTGCTCGCCCGCGACGGGGAGTTGCGAGGAACGGCGGAAGCCGGACTCCGAGCGATAGAACGAGGAGCGCCGGCCGTCGAGGGTGTCGGGCGCGAGCGCGAGATCGAGCGAATCACCCGCCGCCTGCAATGGCAGCGGATCCGTGCTCGCGATGATCGGCCCGGTCGGTCGCGGGAACGGGTCCTGGCGCATCGCGCGCGGGTTGTTGACCGCCCACACCGTGTACTCGCCGTCCTCGTAGTACGTGAAGGCGAGCCGGTCCGCCTCGCGCGCCCAACTGATCGCCGGGCTGTACTCCGTCGCGGCCTGCACCGCTCCGATCACGTTGGTGAGCTGGTAGTGCTCGCGCGTGCCGAAATCGTAGAGAAAGACGTTCTGTGCGCCCGAGGCTCCACGGTCGCTGATGTACGCGAGGGACCGTCCGTCGGGAGCCCACTGCGGATTGAGGTTGTGCCCGCCCTGGTAGGGCAGCAGCTCGGTGCGGCCGGTCTCGACGTCGTGGATCGCGATGCGCCACGGGCTGAAGCGGAGCAGCTCCATGCTCGAGGTCTCGTCACGATCGGTGACGAACGCGATCTGCTTGCCATCGGGCGACCACTGCGGTTGCAGCGCGCCCCAGCGGTCGTTCGTCAGACGGCGGAAGTTCTGACCGTCGGCGTCGACGATGTACAGGTCCGTGATGCCGCCGTCGTTGCCGCTCAGAACGAGTCGACGGCTGTCCGGCGACCAACCCGGGCTCGTGACGCCCTCGAGCGGCAGGTCGAGGCGGCCGACCGTCTCGCGCTTCTCGACATCGAGCAGGTACAGCACATCCTTGCCCTGCCGCTGCGCCGTGAAGGCCAGCAGCTTTCCGTCCGGCGAGAACGAGCTCTGCGAGTAGAGCAGGCGCAATTCCTCGAAGTCCGAATTGGTCGTGCTCTTTACCAGCCGCTTGATGCGCCGGCCGGTCCGCGCGTCGCCTAGCCAGAGATCGATGAAGACCTCGCCGCGCGCGAAGCTTCCGTTCGAGAGGAAGGCGATGTAGCGGCCGTCGTGCGACAGCGCGGGCGCGATGAAGATCTGCCCCTTCGTGCGCCGCTCGCTGAGCAGTGGCTGGGAGAACTTCCGCGCCCGGTCGAGCTCCGCGATCTGCGACAGATGCTTGACCTGCATCTCGTCCTTCCATTCGTCGCCGAGCTCCTCGATAGTGAGCCCGAGCTCGCGGCGGAACGCTCGCTCCACTCCGACGCTGGGCAGGGCATTCATGATCCGCCCGATCGCCTCGTCCCCCCATCGCGACCCGACGTACTCCCAGAAGGCCTCGCCGAACTCGTACGGATTGTACTGGTACGGGTTCATGGTCATCTGCTCGAGCGTTGGCAGGCGGCCGTTGAGGGCCGCATCGCGCATCAGGCTCTGGGTGATCGGGAAGCCGGGGCCGAGCGACAGATACTCCGCCATGCCCTCCATGACCCAGAGCGGCGGCTGGACGTTCTGTAGCGCCTGGAGGCCTCCGCCGGCGCGTCCGCGCGCGAAGATGTCGTACTGGAACTCGTGCACCAGCTCGTGCGTGAGCACGCGCTCGAAGCTGAGATAGTCGCCGGTGAACGGGAGCAGGACGCGGTGCCGGAGTCCCTCGGTCACGCCGCCGGTGAACTCGCCGAGGTCGCCGGTGACGTTGTTCTGGCCGAAGTCCGAGCGCGAGGCGTAGAGGATGATCGGCTTCTTTTCCCGGAACTGGTGCCCGAGAATCCGCGACAGCCGGCCGTACGCCCGCTCGGCCATCCGGGCGGCGTCCTTCGCCGCCCGCTCCTCGGCCTCATAGTAGTGGATGAGGAAATGCTCGGTCTCGAGGACGCGCCACTCGAACTTGTCGTACTGGACCTGGTTCTGCCCGAAATAGCCCTGCGCCGAGGCGGCGGATGGTACCACCACCACGAGGCCGACCAGGAGCGCAACCGCCCGAAGCGTTGTCACGAAACGGCTCCTTGATTCTCGACCGGAATGAGCTCCGCGTCGCTCCACAGCCGCTCGAGCTGATAGAACGTGCGCAGGGCGGGATGAAACACGTGCACCACGAAATCGAAGAAGTCGAGCAGAACCCAGCGTCCCTGAGGCAACCCCTCCACGTGGTGCACCGTCACGCCTTCCTTCTTCATCGACTCGATGACGTGCTCGGCGATCGCGCGGACGTGCGTATCGGAAGTGCCGCTCGCTATGACGAAATAATCAGTGACGTCCGACACCTTCCGGAGCCCGAGCATCACGACGTCGTTCGCCTTGCGGTCCAGACAGAGATTGGCGGCGCGCAGCGCGAGCTCGGTAGTGGCAGCGGCGGTAGTATCGGCCATTCACGTCCGGGTGTGGATCCACGCAGAAGTGCCGGGT
>CAYLPM010000225.1:0-2581 GCA_964385525.1 uncultured Gemmatimonadaceae bacterium | reverse complement strand
GGGCGCCGCCCCCTCAGCGCTCCTTGCGGTACATCCGCAGCGACATGGGCGCGAACACCGCCACCACGACCGCCGAAGCCGCAAGCACCCAGACGACATCCACCAGCGCCACGCCGCCGTGCATGAGCCCGCGCGAGGCGTCGGCCAGGTGCGTCACCGGATTCACCGCCACCACCACCCGCAACCAGCCCGGCATCGTCGCCGGATCGACGAAGATGTTGCTCACCATCGTCAACGGGAACAGGAAGAGGAAGCTCGTCGTCATCACCGACTCGGGCGTCTTCACCAGCATGCCGACGACGATCCAGATCCACGACAGGCTGAACGCGAACACGAGGATCAGCGCGACCGCGGCGATCACGCCGAGCACGCCCGCCTGCGGCCGGAAGCCGAGGATCACGCCGAGCGTGATCACCATGACCGCGGCGATCGAGTAGCGCAGCACGTCGCCGAGCAGCGCGCCGACGATCGGCGCGGGCTGCCAGATGGGGAGCGACCGGAAACGGTCGAACAGCCCCTTCGTGAGATCGGAGTTGAGCCCGACTCCCGTGTAGACGGTGATGAACACGATCGTCTGCACGACGATGCCGGGTAGCAGGTACTGCACGTACTCCCTCGGCGAGCCGGCAAGCGCGCCGCCGAACAGGAGCGTGAACATCAGCGTCATCATCAGCGGGAACGCCGTCACGTCGAAGAGCTGAAACGGCACGTGCTTGATCTTGAGCAGCGCGCGCCAGCCGAGCGTGACCGAGGCCGAGATGGCGTTCGCGCCGCCCGGCCGCTGCGTCCGCGACAGCACGCGATGCAGCCCGCCCTCGGCGACGAACGGAGCCGATTCGCTCATGCGTGTGCCTCCTCCGTCGTCGATGCCGCGGGTCGCCCGGTCAGGGCGAGGAAGACTTCGTCCAGGCTCGGCTGGCCGAGCGAGAACTCGGTGACGCTCACACCGGCGCCGGTGAGCGCGGCGAGCGCGTGCCCGACGCGCTCCGGGTCGACGACGCGCGACGAGAGGGAGTGCGGGTCGGTGCCGTTGTGCACGCCGGGGCCGAGCGTGCGCTCGAGCAGCGCGTGCGCTTCGGCGAGCCGCTCGGCAGCGGCGATGCGGACGTGCAGCGTGCTCCCGCCGATCGAGGACTTGAGCTCGCGGCTCGTGCCTTCGGCGATGAGCCGGCCGTGGTCGATCACCGCGAGCCGGTCCGCGAGCCGGTCGGCCTCATCGAGGTACTGCGTCGTGAGTAGCACCGTCGTGCCTTCGGCCGCGATCGCGCGAACGATGTCCCACACCTGGTTGCGACTTCGCGGATCGAGTCCGGTGGTCGGCTCGTCGAGAAAGAGCAGCTCGGGCGTGACGACGAGACTCGAGGCGATGTCCAGCTTGCGCCGCATGCCGCCCGAGTAGGTGCGCACCTGGCGGTCGGCGGCGTCGCTCAGGCCGAATGCTTCGAGCAGCTCGTCGGCGCGCGTGCGCGCGTCGCGCCACGAGAAGCCGAACAGTCGCGCGACGAGCACGAGGTTCTCGCGCCCGGTGAGGTCCTCGTCGACCGACGCGAACTGGCCGGTGAGGCTGACCTTCGAGCGGACCGCCGCCGACGCGCGCACGACGTCGTGGCCGAGAACGCTCGCCGACCCGCCGTCCGGCAGCAGCAGTGTGGCGAGTACGCGAATGGTCGTCGTCTTGCCAGCGCCATTGGGGCCGAGGAGACCGTAGACCGATCCGCGCCGTACCTCGAGGTCGATGCCGGCGACGGCGTGCGTGTCGCCAAACCGCTTGATCAGGCCGGATGTTTCGATCGCGTGAGTCATGGATGTCACGAGTGGCAGTGAAGTCCGACGCAGAACCCCAACGCGTACGCGCAGGTCACCTGCGCGCTCGGCATCGCGCTCGCTTCGCGGTCATGGCTCGCTACGCAGTGGAAGGAGCGAGCGCAGCCGCGTTTCCCGCAGATACAGTCCGGCCCAGAGCAGCAGTGCAACGTACACCGGAAACAGCGTGTGCGAGAACAGGGGACTTTCGATCCGCACGTGCGTGGCGATCGCGCCGCCGAGGTAGCCGGTGAGCAGAATCGCACCGAGTACGGATGTGCGGGGGATCACGTACAGCGCGAGGCAGACGAGCTCGAGCAGCCCGATGCCGACCGCGAGGCCCGGCGGATAGCCGAGCTCGGAGAACGACTGCACGACGGGCTCGATGCGCATCAGCTTGATGACGGCATCGAAGAGCAGGAAGAGAACGGGAAGGGCCGTCATGATCCATCCAGTCCGGATTCCGGCGGTGGAGATGGGGGCGGCGAACGTGGCGGAGTGCATACTCGGTATCCTCCTCGATCCGTTGGATTGCGGAACCGTCCTCCCGGCGGATCCGGGCGCCTCGTGCGGCGTTCCACAGATGCGTCGAACGGGGCGCGAGGAAATCGACAAACGCGGATGCGCGTCCCTCCGTTCCAACGCGATGTCGAGCCAGGCCGCCGCAACCGGTGGAAGCACGGTGCGCAGTCGGCAAGGGCGGATGTCAGGCCACCACGGGCATGAGTGACCGGGCGTGTGGATCGCCACGCGAGGCGGATGACGGCGCTCGATCTGA
>CAYLPM010000224.1:0-7825 GCA_964385525.1 uncultured Gemmatimonadaceae bacterium | reverse complement strand
GCCCTGCCCCCAGCGCAGACGCACGATCCGCGGATGCGCGAGGCGCGTCGCGCTGTCCAGTTCCTCGCGCACGACGTGCCATCCGCGCCCGCGCAGGTGCGCTTCCGTCAGCTCGCGCACACGCGGTGGCGTCTGATCCGGCACGAGCCGGAAGTCGATCGAGGCGCGCGCCTCGGTCGGAATCGCGTTCACCGCCTCCGCGCCCACGTGGCCGGACTCGAGCCCGCGCACGTTGAGCGCCGGGAGCATGATGCGCTCGGCGAGCGACGCACCCATTGCCTCGGTGCGGGCGAGCCGCAGGTCGCGGCGCAGCGCGTCATCCACGTTCGGGATCGTCCGCAGCGCAGCTCGCTCGGCCGCCGAGATCGGCCGCACATCCTCGGCGAACCCCGCGATCGTGATCCGCCCTTCGGCATCGCGCATGCTCGCGATCAGCTCGGTCAGCATTGCCGCGGGATTCGGGGCCCAGTTGCCGTAATGCCCGCTGTGGAGCTGGCGCGTCGGGCCGTACACCGTCATCTCGAGCCCCATCGTCCCACGCACGCCGAACACGACCTGCGGCCGGCGCGTCTGATGCACCGGTCCGTCGCAGAACAGCCAGAGATCCGCGCCGAGCAGCGAGCGATGCGTCTCCAGCATCGAGAGGAGGTTGGGAGACCCGGCCTCCTCCTCCCCCTCGAGAAAGAACTTGAGATTCACCGACAGCGGAATGTTCGCGTCGCGGAGCGCGTCGATCGCCGCGAGCATGGCCACGATCGGCGACTTGTCGTCCGACGCCGAACGCGCGTACAACCGCCACTCCCCCTCGAGGCGGCCGCTCGCCGGGATCGCGATTTCGCGTCCGCCCCCATCGAGCGGCGCTGTTCGAAGCGTGGGCGTCCACGGGGCCGAGCTCCACTCGTCGGGCGAGACCGGCTGCCCATCGTAGTGCGCGTAGAACACCACCGTTCGCGTGGCGCCCGGCGTCCGGATCTCGCCGAACACCGCCGGCGGGTGTCCGGCATTCTCGAGAAGCCGGGCCTCCGCGCCACGGCGCCGCAGCATCGTCGCGAGGTGCTCGGCGTTGCGGCGAATGTCGGCAGAGTCGCGGGCGACGTTGGGGATGGCGAGAAGGTCCGCGAGCTCGCGGACGATCGCGGCCTCGTTGCGCTCGCGATACTGCCGCACGGTCCGGGCGACATCTTCAGGGGCGCGCTGGGCCGCGATCGTTGCGGGGAGGAGCAGCGAGCTCACGCCGACCAGGACGGTCATGAGCACGGACGAGCGTGACGGCATCGGGACGGGCACGGGCACGGCGATCTCCGGGTGACAGCGGACGGGCGGGTGGCCGCCCTATGAAGCATCCCGGCGCGCCGGCGCGCAATGTCTGGCGGGGCCGACGCCGGGTGAGCACCTCGATCGGGCCGGTCCGGGCTCGAGTGGGCTGGCGGATCGGCGTGATTCAGGCGAGGATCAATGGGACGCGCACCGAACGCGTCTCCCCGCGCGCTCGATGTCGAGCTGCTGCGGGTGTCTTCTCTTCCCGGCCTCTGCTCACCACGACCATGTCGCTCCGCCTTCTCTTCGCGCGCGCGGTCGCGCTCACGTCGCTTGCCGCGTTGCCGCCGCTCACGGCCCTGGTCGCACCGCTGCACGCGCAGCAGATGGACTTCCTCATCCGCGGTGGCACCGTCGTGGATGGCACGGGAAGCGCGCCGCGCCGCGCCGATGTCGGCGTTCGCGGCGACCGGATCGTGTTCGTCGGCGATGCGGCGCAGCGCGGCGTGACCGCCGATCGCACGATCGACGCATCCGGTCTCGTCGTCGCACCCGGCTTCATCGACCCGCATACTCACTCCAGCGATGACCTGTCCGGCGAGAGCACGAAGGCCAACGAGCACTATCTGCTTCAGGGCGTCACGACCGTGCTCACCGGCAACGATGGCGGCGGCCCGATCGACGTCGGACGCACGCTCGCGCTCTGGGAGCAGCAGGGGATCGGAACCAACGCCGCACTGTTCGTCGGGCAGGGCTCCGTACGGCGCGAGGTGCTCGGCATGTCGGACGCCAGACCCACCGCCGAGCAGCTCGCGCGAATGCGGGAGCTAGTCGCCCAGGCGATGCGGGATGGTGCGATCGGGCTTTCGGCCGGCCTGTACTACGCACCGGGCAGCTACGCCTCCACCGAGGAAGTGATCGAGCTGGCGAAGGTCGCCGCCGCCGCCGGCGGTGTCTACGACACGCACCAGCGCGACGAAAGCTCGTACACCATCGGACTCCTCGGCTCGATCGCCGAGAACATCCACATCGCGCGCGAGGCGGGCATTCCCGTCAACATCTCGCACATCAAGGCGCTCGGCACCGACGTCTGGGGGCAGAGCGACAGCGTGATCAAGATGATCCGCGCCGCACGCGCCGAGGGGCTGCGCATCACCGCCGATCAGTATCCGTACACCGCGTCGGGGACGGGACTCGGCGCCGCGCTGCTCCCTCGCTGGGCGGAGGTGGATGGCCGGGACTCGCTGCGCGCGCGGGTCGCGAACCCTCAGGTGCGCGCGCGGCTCGTCGCCGAGATGGAGAACAACCTGCGCCGCCGAAACGGTCCGGGCGCGCTCCTGCTCACCGGCCGGGGTGACTCGACTCTCACGGGCAAGACGCTCGAGCAGATCGCCAGGGAACGCGGGCTCTCGCCCATCGATGCGGCCCTCGAGATCATCCTGTCGTCCAATCCGGGAGTCGCGTCGTTCAACATGAACGAGGACGACATCCGGCGGTTCATGCGCGAACCATGGGTGATGACGGGATCCGATGGCTCCGGCGGCCACCCGCGCAAATACGGCACGTTTCCGCGCAAGCTGCGGGTGTACGTTTTCCAGGACTCGGTGCTGACGCTCCCTCAGGCGATTCGACGCAGCAGCGCGCTTGCCGCACAGACGTTCGGGCTGACGGATCGCGGCGTGCTGCGTGAGGGCGCGTTCGCCGATGTGATCGCCTTCGATCCGGGGACGATCTCCGATCGGGCGACGTTCGAGAATCCACGCATCGTGTCGACGGGCGTGGAGTGGGTGCTCGTGAACGGCGCCGTCTCGGTCGAGCACGGACGGTACAGCGGCGCGCTGGGCGGCCGGGCCCTGCGAAACGCCCCCGCGCCTCCGGCGACGCGACGCTGAACGCCCGACCTGCTACTGCTCCTCGCGTCGCCGCCTCGCCTCCGGCATCGCCTGCCGCGTCCCGGGAATGGGCTCCCGTTCGGTCCACTCGTTGCTCGGATCGAGTTCCCACACGGAGCCATCATCGCAGATGACGATCAGCATGCCTCCGACGACGGCGGCTGAGACGGGCGTGCGCATGGAGGGCTCCGGCGGCTCGAGAAGGTCACCGCGCCGCGAAGGCGCGTACGCGTGGCAAGATGCGGAGCGGCGACGGAGGCGTCCAGCCGTGCCGGGCACGCTCCCACCCCACGCCCTCACAACGTTCGCCCGTACGTCCCCATGAGCTGCGTCTCGCCGATCACGTGCCCCTTCATGGCTTTCTCGACGGCGGCCTTCGTCGGCGTTTTCAGATTGCCGAGCGTCGTGTCGAGCGCGTAGAGCTTGTGGTAGTAGCGATGCCGGCCGACCGGCGGGCAGGGACCGCCATATCCGGTCCGCTTCCAGTCGTTGAGCCCTTCGCGCGTTCCCGCCGGCAATGCGTCCGAGCGCACGCCCTCCGGCAATCCGTTCGCCGACGTCGGAATGTCGTAGAGCACCCAGTGCACGTACACCATCTTCGGTGCACGCGGATCCGGCGCGTCCGGGTCATCCACGATCAGCACGAGACTCGCCGTCCCGTCGGGGATGCCGCCCCACTCGAGTGCCGGCGAGACATCGTCGCCATCGCACGTGAAGCGCTTCGGGATCTCGCCCTCGTGCGTGAACGCGGCGGATGTCAGTTGCAGGGCCATGGGCACACTCTCACTACGTGGTCCGGTCGGAGCGCCTCAACAGTCCCGCGTGTGATACCACACCCGTGGACGGCCGCGCGCATCGAGGTAGCGGATCCAGAGCACCATCTGGCGCACCCGAGGCGCCGCGGGGGGCGAGGCACACCGGTCGGACGGCGAGGTGACGCGCACCTGCATCCAGTCGCCTGCCACCTCCAGCGGATGCATGATGTAGTCGGCACGCAGTGGCGTGTCGCTGCCCGCGGCCAGTGCGAACTCGACCGGCGTGCCTCGCGCGCTCCCGTGGAACTCCGGTACCACGCCCTCGGCGAAGAAGAGCGCGCGGTCCCGCAGGAAGCGCGACCATGGCGTGAACATGGCCTTGCCCGGAGTGACCTTCACCCATCCCTTACGCGACGCGCCGTCCGCGCCACGACCGTAGATCGCGACCACCCATCGCTCGTCGGCGGTCGCACGGTCCACGGGGAGCCCCTCGATCCCGGAGCTGAGCTGGAGCGAGCTGCTCTCGACGACGGCCCCGCTCTCGACGGCGTACGACCACGACGCCGACTCGCGCCGAAGGACGTACCGGGCGACGATCCGGCGACTCACGGTGTCGCGAAGAACGAGTAGTGTGTCCGCGTCGCCGCCCGTATCCGATCCCGCCTGCCGATCGAAGTGGATGAGTCCGATGCCGCGATCACGCGGGTCGATGCCGGACCCCAGCCTTCCAACGATGCTCCGGCGCTGACGCACCTCCGGCCCGACGCCCTCGAGCTCGTCGACGTGCGCGATCGTACCCGCGCTCAGATCCGTACGCTCGCTGCAGGCGGTGCCGAGCAGAAGGGAAACCGCGCACGCACACCCGAGCAGGGGAACTAGTGCAGGTCGGCCCGGAGCGCACCGCCCGCGGTGCACGGCAGATCGCCGTGCACGAACCGACAGCGTGGGAAGGGGAGATTTTGAGTTCGTCGCCATGGTCTCGGTAGAGAGCGCGCGCACCTCGTCAGGAAGCGAGATGCGCGCGTCGACATCAACGTTGCGAGAATGATACCGCGACGGCCGGCGACGGGACGTGACGCGGCTCACCGGTTCAGGGACGCTCCCTCACCCAGAGCCAGTGCGAGAGGAATAACCCGATGGCGAGGAGGATCAGGAAGCCGTTCTTCACGAGGCTGCGCATCGCGCCGTACTCGACGCGCACCGTCCGTTCCGTGCGCAGTGCCTCGTAGCGCTGGCGCAGCTCCGCCGTGGTGAGTGTGTCGCCTGGGCTCGGTTCCCCGGCGGGCGACGGCACCGGCCTCATCGGCAGCTCCGTCCCGCGCGGGTAAGTGGCCCGGAACGCCTCGAAGCTGGTGAGCGCCGCGTCGTAGGGTCCGTAGCGATAGTCGGTCGACTGCAGCGGGTTCGCGCGGTCGAACGTCGCATCCACGAATCGCGCCCCGGCGAAGAGCAATGTCACGACCGCGATCAGACAGACCGCGTAGCCGTAGATCTGCGCGATGCGGGAGGAGACTGGCATTCAGGGCTCTCGAGGAGGCTGGGCAAGGAACCGCAAAGGAGGCCCGCGCGGTGGGCATCGAGGAACCACGCACCCGTGCGGAGCCAGCATCCGTACACCGTATACCATCCTGGCGTTCGACGGCTTCGTCACGGCCGTTCCGCCCACGGCACTCCGCCACCCGCGAGGCACTGATACGCCATCCCCTCGAGCGCCCCGCCACCCGCGACGTGCCACGCCACGTGCCGCGGATGCGGCCAGGCGAACAGACGTGACCCGTCGCCGAAACCGACCTCCAGTTCGCCGATCCGCGTGACGACGAGTGCGATCACCGAGCGGCCGACCAGCGTCAGCAACGGCGCGAGCTGCTCCGGCTCGTCGGGATCCATGCGCCTGGCGGTGCCGTCGCCCTCGACGAATTGGAACGGCGTGTCCAGGCGAATTTCGGCCGAAGCCTGCAGCGTCCACGTCGCCACCCGCACCGCTCCCGTCTCGACGATGAGCTGTGTCACTCGGTGCTCCTCGAACGTCCAAACGTGCTGCTCGGGTGTCGCGTCCAGCGTTGCGCTCACTCGATGACCTCTGCCTGCCGACTGGTTCATTCTCATGGTAGCCGATCATCCGGCGTTTCGGCACCGCTTGCCCGGTGATGGCGAACGGCCGCAAATGGCGGGCTACGAGGTCCAGGTGCCGAGCGCCGCCGCGAATCCCGCGAGGAGCGCGAGTGCCCCTGCCGTGACCCCGACCGCGGCGATCGTTCCGCGCAGGACTCGCAACGCGCGCACGCGCCGCCCGGCGGTCCCGCCGCAGGCTCGCGCGTCCGAGAGCTCGCGGTCGGCGATCCCCCAGAGGCCGAAGGCCGAGCCGCACACCGAAAGGAGAAACGTGACTCGCCATTCCGGAAGCGCGATGCCGAGCACGACGGCAAGGACGCATCCCGCCCCAGCCCAAGCGGCGAGTACGCCGTCCGACCGCTGCCTGGCGGCCGTGGCCAGCAGGACGAATAGTGACTCCTCCGGTTGCCGACCAGCTTCGTCGTAAGGGGCTGGTAGGGGACGCACGGTTCCTCCGGAGAGATCGGCGACCGAGGCACTCGGCTTGGGCGCGAGAGCGCGCGGCACCCGCTCAGGACTCCTGGTCGTACTCCAGCAGATCCAGCGTCTGCCCTTCCTGGATCAACTCGTGCCAGAAGACGGCTTCCTGGTCGTTCGTGCAGCCGAGGAGCACGCGCGCGTCACAGGACTCCTGCTCGACACGCTCGACGCCCTCGACCCGCGCGCCGGTCAGCACATCATCGCTCTCGAAGTACGGAACGGCAAGCATCATCCCACGTCGCACCACACCTTCGAGCATCTCTCCCTCGACCACGAAAACTCCGCGGCGCTCCAGGTAGAATCGCTCGCGCACCGCCATGCGTCCGCGAACGAGCGCGTCGTAGCTCGGGGCGGTCACCACTCGGGTGTTCCGCCGGGCGCGCTCGCGACGCCGCTCCGACCAGGCGCGTCCGACGATCACGCCGAGGGCGGCACCGAAAAGAAGGGCGGAAAGGGTGAGGGCGTCGATCATCTCATCTCATCTACGAGCGACGGGCGGCAATCGATGCGCCAATCGGCTCTACCATCGGCAGACGGCAATCGATGCGCCAGTCGGCTTTACGAGCGGCGGACGGCAATCACGCGCCGGTCGTTCCCGATCGACCAGCCCGAGCACTTCGATCCCGGCCCGCCTACCGCTCGACCGAGAACCGCACCGCAGACGTCGCGCCGCTCGCGAAGAGCCCTCGCACTTCCCACTCGCTCGTTGGAAGCCAGAGGTCGAACAGCCGCCGGCGCGTTTCGCCGGGTCCGAACACCATCGCGGTGTCCAACGCGAACTCGTACGTTTCGCGCGCCGACGTACTTCCCGGCCCGGCCAGCGCATATCCGAAGGTCGGGAGGGGAGGGCGCGCGCCCGTCGCGCCGAGTCGCACGACCCGCGCGTCGAGCCGAGGATTGGTGGCGCTGACCATCACGCCGACCCACCCCGTGCCATCCACCGCGCCGGACGCGCCGGCCACGATTTCCATGGTCAGGTCGAGCTCCTCGGTCGAGAGCTTCCCCATCGAGGCGGAGGCCTGCGCGTCGGGGCCCGCCTCAATCGCGCACTCGCCGGCGCACACGACGAGGCCGCCGCACCGGCGTCGGTAGTACTCGGCTGGGTGCGCCGCGCGCTCGATCAGCGCATGGAGCATCTCGTGTCGTACCAGCCCACCCCGCCGCGTCGACTGCTCCGCCAGCACGATGCGATTTCCGGCGCGATACCAGAGACCCTGGTACTCCGCGTCACCATAGGGGATCGAACGCGCACCGGGCACGACGAACCAGCGCACGCTGTCGAAATCTCGATTCACACCCGCGCACGCTGCCGTCAGCTCCCACCAAATA
>CAYLPM010000223.1:0-1547 GCA_964385525.1 uncultured Gemmatimonadaceae bacterium | reverse complement strand
GGCGCGCTCCTCTTCCGTGAGCGCGACGCGCGGTGTGAACTCCGCGCGTGGGTTGATCGCGACGATGCGGCCGGCGAACTCGCGCTCGGGAAAGTCGTCGAGCCGCGCGACGGCTTCCTGGCCGACGTGCAGTCGTGGCGTATCGCGCTGCGAGAGGTAGATGCGCGTCCACGGGCGCGCCGTTTCGCCGATCGTGAGCGCCGCGACGCCCGCGCCGAGGACTTCGCCCGGCTGCGCGTGTCGCGCGAGGACGACGCCGGAGACGGGCGTGGTGAGCACGAGATCGCCGGCTGCCGCGATCGCCGAGGCGAGCGTGGCGCGAGCGGTCTCCACCTCCGCGCGCGCGGCGGCGATGCGCTCCGGCCGCGTGCCCTCCCGCAGGAGCTGGAGCGTTTCGCGCGCGGCGTCGCGCTGCGCGGCGGCCTGACGGGCGGACGTGCGGGCCGCGTCCACCTGCTGCACGGCGATCGCGCCGCTTCGCACGAGCGTTTCCGCCCGCTCGAGATCCCTGGCCGTGCGTTCGACTTCCGCCTCGATGCGCCGAAGATCCGCTTCGGCCCGATCGATCTCGGCGCTGCGGGGCCCGCGTTCGAGCTCGCGCAGCGCTGCCTCTGCGGCCGAGACCACCGCACGTCGCTGCTCGATCTCCGGGGCGAGCGTCGCGAGGGTCATGGTGACGAGCGTATCGCCGGCGCGAACGACGGCCCCTTCCTCGACGCGCAGCGCGAGCACACGGGCGGGGGTCATGGGAGCGAGGTCCACCTCGATGACCTCCAGCGTGCCGACGCCCCGGATGACGTCTGCGTCGGCGCGGTCACAGGCGAGCAGGGTCGCGGCGGCGAGCGTCAGGACGAGGGGCCGCGCGAACGACGGGGGCGCCCACAGGGGCGACCACGGGGACGCCGGCAGGCGGGCCGACGGAGCGGCCGAGTCGGAAACGAGTCTCATGCGGCGAGCGCTCCGAGAACGAACTCCGCCGCGTGCTCGCCGAACTTCCGCATGACGTCTTCCGGAATCGCGGTGCTCTCGTACTCCAGCATGCGGGCGACAGCGGGCCGCGCAATGAAGGCGTACGGGACGAGGCCGACCGTGTGAATCGCGGCGAACACGGGATCGATATCGGCGCGGAAGCGTCCGGCGCGTTGTCCGGCGCGGATCAGCTCGCAGAGTCGCGCGAAGGTGGCGGCGGTGAGCTGCGGGATGTAGTCCCAGGCGTGCGCGGCCTCGTGATCGACCAGCTCGCGGATGAGCAGTCGGGGGAGGTGCGGCCGAGCGAGGAGGAATTCGACCTGGAAGTGCACGAACGCGCGAATGGCGGGGACGGGGTCGTCGATCGTGGCTATGCGTTTCGAGGCGCCGGCGGCGAGATCGGCGAAGAGGCGGCGGAGCGTCTCGCGGTAGAGGGTCTCCTTGTCGGCGAAGTAGTAGTACATGAGGGCGGCGTTGACGCCGGCTTCGGCACCGATCTGCTTGATGGTGGTACCGGCGAAGCCTCGTCGTGCGAAGAGGCGTTCGGCGGCGTCGAGGATCGACGTTCGGGAGTCGGG
>CAYLPM010000222.1:0-7570 GCA_964385525.1 uncultured Gemmatimonadaceae bacterium | reverse complement strand
GTCCTCGCTGACTCCTGTACGCCCCGCCCCCTCCCCCTCCCCCTCCACCCCCACCTTCCCAGACCCCGCCCCCTCCCGCCGTCGCGCCAGGAAGGTCGTGCCGTCACGGCCGACGTCCACGTCCTCGATCACGAGATCGCGGCCGACCACGAGGACCGGCGTCGCGCCAGCCTCGCGGGCATGCTGCTCCAGCTTCGCGACGACCCGTGGCGATGGCTCTCCGATCACCGCCGGCACACCGCGCTTGAAAATGCCGGCCTTCTCCGCCGCGATCTGCCCGAGCGTGTCGCCGAGGTACTCCATGTGGTCGAAGCCGATCGTCGTCACGCCGGCGACGAGCGGATGCACGACGTTCGTGGAATCGAGGCGGCCGCCGAGCCCCGTCTCGATCACCGCCACGTCGACGGCAACGCGCGCCAGATACTCGAGCGCCATCACCGTCGTCGCCTCGAAGAATGTCGCGCCGATGCGCTCGATCTCGGGAAGCGCACGCTCGATGAACTCGACCACCGCCGCCCCCGGCATCGGCTCGCCATTCACGACGATGCGCTCGCGAAAATCCACCAGATGCGGCGAGGTGTACTTGCCGACGCGCAACCCCCGGGCGCGCAGCAGCGTTTCGAGGGTCGCCGCGACGCTCCCCTTGCCGTTGGTGCCGGCGATGTGGAGCGTGCGCAAGGTCCGGTGCGGTTCGCCCAGCACGGCCAGGAGCGCTCGCGTGCGCTCGAGGCCAAGGCGAGACGCCCCGGTCGTGCGCGCGAAGAGATAGTCGAGGGCCTCGCGGTAGCCGCGGGGGAGCTCCGTCAGGGGCTCTGCCACCCCGATTCCGCAGGCTTGCCCATCATGTGCCGCAGGAGCTGGCCGACCGTCTGCTTGAGCTCGCGCCGATGCACCACCGCGTCCAGCATCCCCTTCTCGAGCAGGAACTCCGCGGTCTGGAATCCCTCTGGGAGATCCTGGCCGATCGTCTGCTTGATGACGCGAGGACCCGCGAACCCGATCACGGCGCCCGGCTCGGCCAGGATGGCGTCGCCGAGCATCGCGTAGCTCGCGCTCACGCCGCCGGTCGTCGGGTTGGTCAGGATCGAGATGTAGGGGACGCGTCGCTCGCCGAGCATGCCGAGCATCGCCGCCGACTTCGCCATCTGCATCAGGGAGAGCACGCCCTCCTGCATGCGGGCGCCGCCCGAGGCCGAGATGAGGATCAGCGGATACTTCCTCTCGAGCGAGCGCTGGCCCAGGCGCGCGATCTTCTCCCCGACCACCGAGCCCATCGAGCCGCCCATGAACGCGAAGTCCATCACGCCGACGTTCACGGGGAGCTCGCCCAGTGTCCCGCTGGCGGTCACGATGGCGTCGGAGGCTCCGGCGTTGTTCGATGCCTTCTTCAGGCGCTGGGGGTACTCCGGAAAGCCCAGCGGGTCCGACGAGCGCAGCATCGGATCGGTCTCGCGCGCGGAATCCTCATCGAGCAGGATCGCGAGGTACTCGTGCGCGCGGATGCGACGGTGGTAGTCGCACGACGGGCATACGTTCAGATTCCGGACGAATTTTTCCCGGATGTCCGTGTGCCCGCATGCCTCGCACTTCTCCCACGCGTCGGCGGGGATCTCGAGCCGCTCGCGAACAGGCTGTCGGGGCTTCTTCTCTTTGCGGAACCAGGCCATGCCGCGAAATGTGAGGGCGCCGCCTGAGCACGGCAAGGCGTCCTCGCGATCTCAGATCGACAGGCCTCCCAGGCGTCCGCTTCGCCCCTCGCTCGCTATCCGTATCAGCAGCCCGACCGCCAACCAGCTCGCGAGCAGGAACGAGCCGCCGTAACTGAAGAACGGCAGCGGAATGCCCGTGATCGGCATCAGGTTCAGCGTCATCCCGACGTTCACGATGACGTGCACGAGCCAGCTCCCGAGCAGTCCGAACGCGACCATCGAGCTGAAGGCATCGTTCGCGCCCGATGCCAGCTTCACGATGCGGAGGAAGAGATACGCGAACAGTCCCAGCGCGACGCTCACGCCGATGAACCCGAGCTCCTCGCCGACCACCGAGAAGATGAAGTCCGTGTGCTGGGCGGGGAGGAACGCGAGGCGCTTCTGCGTTCCCATCAGGTAGCCCTTGCCGAACCACCCGCCGGAGCCGATCGCGACCTGGGACTGGATGACGTGCCACCCGGAGGCGCGCGGATCGATCGAAGGGTCGAGGAAGACGAGGAGTCGATTGCGCTGATACGGGGCGAGCCTTTCCCATATGATCGGTGCCGCCACGCCGGTGAAGATGTTGGCGGTGATCAGCACGATGCCCTCGAGCAGGTACGGTTTGTACCACAGCACGAGCGCGATGAGCAGCAGGAACCACGCGCCCCACAACCCGGTGCTCGGAGTCAGCAGCAGGCTGACGGCGGGGCTGGCCACGAGGAGGAGCAGTGGCGCCGACACGCCGGCCCAGTACAGCATCGTGAAAAAGATGCCGATGAACACGATGCCGGTGCCGAGGTCGGGCTGCGCCATTACGAGGAGCCACGGGGTGCCGACGACGAGCGCCGGCTTCCACAGGTCGAGCAGCGACTTCGGCGGGTCGCGCCGCGCGGCGAGCACGCGCGCGAGCATGAGCACGACGGCGAGCTTCGCGAGCTCCGCCGGCTGCCCGAGCCGGATGCCGCCGATCGTCAGCCATCCCTTCATCCCGGCCGCGGTGCCGGCGCCCGTGCCGATGATCAGGGTCACGGCGAGCATCGCGAGCGTGAGCAGGTAGAGCGGCAGCGTCATCCACTCGACGAGCCGCATCGACGCACGGCTCACCGCGTAGGCGCCGACGAGCGCAATGCCGAACCACACGAGCTGCCGGCGGTACAGGCCGGCTGCGACGGTAGGGGCATCCGTCTGCCCCGCCGAGTACACCATCGCGATGCCGAACGCCGTCAGCAAGAGCGCGACGGCCACGAGCGGGACGTCGGTGACGACGCGACGATCCCTCATCCTTCGGCGTGGTTGATCTGGGTCGCGGTCTCTTTCAGATAGAACTCGAAGATCGACTTCGCGATGCGGGCCGCGCGCCCGCCGCGCTCGCCGAACTCCAACATGACCGCGACCACGATCTTCGGATCATCGAAGGGCGCGAAGCCGACGAACCATGCGTGGTTCGGCCGGCCGATCGCGCTCTGGGCCGTGCCCGTCTTGCCGGCGGTGACGACGCCCTCGATCTGCGACGCGGCGGCGGTGCCGCGCGCGGAGACGACGCCCGCCAGCGCCTCGCGTAGACCACCGAGCTGGTCCGGCCGCAGCTGGAACAGTCGCGTTCTCGTCGGTTCGGTCTGGGCGATCCTGGGTGTCGCCGCCATCCCATCGGTCGCGAGCGCGGTGTAGAACCGCGCCATGTTCACTACCGTCTGGCTGTTCTCGCCCTGGCCGATGGCGAGGTTGAGCACCACGGCCTGGGTCCAGTTCCGCGGGCCGTACCGCTCGTTGTAGTAGCTGGCGACCGACGGCGTCGTGTACGGGAAGCGCGGTGAGTTCTCGCGGGGGAGATCGATGCCCGAGCGATCGCGGAACCCCATGCCGACGGCGTCGGTGACGAGGCGCTCGAGGTTGATCTTGAGCCCGAGCTGATAGAAGTAGACGTTGCACGACACTTCGATCGCCCGCCGCATGTCGATCGAGCCGTGGCCCTCCGGCTTCCAGCACCCGAACGACCGGCCGCCGTAGTAGTACGCGCCAGTGCACGCGAGCGGCATGTGGTCGTCGAGGCGAGCGACCCCGTTCTGCAGCGCGATGATCGCCGTGGCGAGCTTCCACGTCGAGGCGGGCGGGTAGCGCCCCTGCACCGCCTTGTTGTACATCGGGCGCCGCTGGTCGGTGTTGAGCTGATTCCAGTATCCCGCCGGAATGCCACCGATGAAGCGATTGGGATCGAAGCTCGGCGCGCTGTGCAGCGCTAGCACCGCGCCGCTCGCCGGCTCGAGCACGACCACGCCCCCCTGGAGCGAGTCGCCGAGGAGGCTGACGATGTGCCGCTGGAGCTGGAGATCGATGTTGGTCTGAAGCGACGGTCCGGTCTCCGGCAGCAGCTCCGGCCGGGCGCCGGCCTCGCGCACCACCCGCCCCAGGGCATCGACCTCGACGAAGCGGCGCCCCTCGAGCCCGCGTAGCGCGTCCTCGTACTGACTCTCGAGGCCGAGCACGCCGATCTGCTGGCCGGCCTTGTAGCCTTCGTAGACCGGCTGGGTGAGCTGGCTCTCGGTGATCTCGCTGATGTAGCCGACGAACGACGCGACGGCGATCGAGTCCGGGTAGTAGCGCTTCGGCGCCGACTGGATGATGAGTCCCGGAAAATCGATGCGGTGCTCCTCGAGCACGGACACGACATCGAACGGCGCATCGCTGAACACCTGCGCGGGGCGCGCCGGGTCGCGCTGAAAGGCGCGCAGAGTGCGCTCGATCTGCTGCGGCGTGAGCTGCACGGTCTCGGCGAGCCGGCGCAGCGTCCCGCTCAGCTCCTCGCGCGACGAGCTGAGGATCGCGACCGAGTAGCCGGGAACGTTCTCGGCGATCACCTCGCCGCGCCGGTCGTAGATGATGCCGCGCGGCGCCGGCAGCGGCACCTCGCGCAGTCGATTCTTCTCGGATTCGAGCGCGTAGAGCTCGTTCTGGATGACCTGCTTCCGAAAGAACGCGGTGCCGAGCACGAGGAAGATCACCAGGATGACGATCCCGGTGGCCTGTGCGCGGCGCGCGATGTCGTTCGGATGGAAGCTCATGTCGGCGACGTCCGGAGCAATGGCCGCATGACGATCAGCAGGAATACGCCGGCGACAGCCGTCACCGCAGCCGAGAGGGGCGACCAGACGCCGAGCTGCACCGCCAGGTCGGCGCCGACGAGACGGCGCTCGACGACGAAGAACATGATGTCATAGGCCCACTTCCCAAGAAAGAAGAAGAACCCGTTGAGCGCCAGGTTGTCCGCGAAGAAGGCCGCCTTGAGCCAGGCTGCGCCGAACCCGACGAAGGCCAGCGCTATCGCGCTCGAGCCATACCCCTCGAGCATGTGCGCGTCGCGCAGCAAACCGAGTACGAATCCCGAGACCGCGGCCGGCCCGGGCCGCATGCGCACCGCGGCCAGCAGCAGCGCGATCGTGAGAAAGTCCGGCTCCCAGCGCCACCCCAGAAACGGCCGGAGCGTGTAGTGCAGCAGCACGATCAGGACGAAGGCGAGCAGTGTGCGAAAGGGCCGGAACCCGTTCATGCCGGTGCTCCCGCTACACCCTCGGCGGGCGGTGGGACGGTGACGGGCGGCGGCGGCACACGGCGCGTCGTATCCGGCGGGACACGGCGAGTCGTATCCGTCAGGGGCGGGGCCGGCCGGCCCGTGGTGTCGGGCAGCCGCGCGGAGTCGGGCGGTGTCGACGTGTCGATGGCAGGCCGGGTCTGCCCGGCCGGCGCCGGCGCCGGTCGAGTGACTGTATCGCGGTTGGGGGCGGCAGCGCGCCCGGCCGCCGTGTCACGCGGCGTCGACGTGTCCCGAGCGCGGGACGACGTGTCGGCGGTCCGTTGCGCGGGCGGCCGTTGTCCGGTTGCGGGCTGCGCCGCCGGTGGCGTCGAAGGTTGGGGCGTCCGCGGCGCGGCCTGTCCCGGCACGCGCGCCGCCGCGCCCTGCCCCGCGTCGGGCGTGGCGGGCGCGTCCGTCGCCTGACGCGCCGCCGCCTCGTTCGCGATCGAGTCCTCCACCAACTGCTGGCGTCGCGCTTCCGCGCGCGCGGCGAGGCGCGCGATCGAATCGCTCGCGTTCACGATGCCCCGCACGACGGAATCGCGCGACGCGGGCCGCGCCCAGACCTGCTGCACTCCCTCGGCGGCGCGCTGTGGGTCGAGGATCATGACCGACCGCAGATCCTGCGGCCGCACCGCGGGCAGCAGCAGATACGTCCGCGTCCACCCCTCGGGGGTCTCGATCTCGCGCAGCACGGTGCCGATGAGAATCCCCTTCGGGTAGACGCCGCCGAGCCCGGAGCTCACGATCTCGGTCCCCGGCGTCAGCTCGCTGCGGTAGGCCACGCCCCGCATCTCGAGCAGATATCGCTCCGGCTCGCGACCCAGGTGTGCCTGCACGATCCCGAACGCATTGCCGTCGACGTCCATCGCGCTCACGCGGAAGTCCGGGTGCGGCCAGATGATCGCGATGCTCATCGTCGGATCCACGCGCTGCACCATGCCGACCAGTCCTTCGGGGGCGATCACGGCGCTCTTCACGCGCACGCCTGCGTTCTCGCCGGCGGTGAGCAGGAGCGTGAACTCCTCGGCCGACGACGACCCGCTCAATGCGTCCGCGGGCACGAAGCCCCAGCGGAGCCGAGCCCCTAGGGTGAGCATCGCCCGCAGCGTCGCGTTCTCATCGGCGAGGGCGCGCGCCTCCATCGCCTGGAGGGCGAGGCTGTCGAGGGAGATCGTGCGCGTCTCGTAGGTGTCGAGCGCACCCCGCGTGAGCTCGGCGCCCCGTTGCAGGGAGACGAGCGGAGCGAGCACGGTGCGTCGGATGGTCGAAGCGATCGGGTCGCTCAGGTGCGCCGGCAGTGCGCGCACGAAGAACCCCAGGAAGGCGCAACCCACGAGCAGCACCAGGTCGTAGCGACTCTCGAACCGACCGGCGCGGGCCATCGGAACCTCAGGTGGTCAGGACCGACCAGTACTTCTCCTCATCGTCCAGGATCCGTCCCGTTCCCCGCACGACACAGGTGAGCGGGTCCTCATCGACATGGATCGGCAGACTGGTCTCCTGGCTCAGCAGCAGGTCGAGGCCGCGGATCAGGGCGCCGCCGCCCGTCATCACGATCCCGCGGTCGACGATGTCGCTGGCCAGTTCGGGGGGAGTGATCTCGAGAGCGCGTCGTACGGCATCGACGATCTGCTGGATCGGTTCCTGGATCGCCTCCCGGATCTCGCTCGAATGCACGCGCACCGTCTTCGGGATGCCGGAGACGAGGTCGCGTCCCTTCACTTCCATCTCACGCTCCTCGCCCACCGGGGCGGCGGAGCCGATCTGGATCTTGATCTGCTCGGCGGTCGGCTCGCCGATCAGCAGGTTGTAGTTCTTGCGCATGAACTGCACGATCGAGATGTCGAGCTCATCGCCGCCGGTGCGGATCGACGTGTCGCTCACGATCCCGTTCAGCGCGATGACGGCAATCTCGGTCGTGCCGCCGCCGATGTCGATCACCATGTTGCCGGTCGGCGTCTCCACCGGGAGGCCGACGCCGATCGCCGCGGCCATCGGCTCGGCGACCATGAACACTTCCTTGGCGCCGGCGCCAAGGGCGGAGTCGCGCACCGCGCGCCGCTCCACCTCGGTGATCCCCGACGGCACGCAGACGATCACCCGCGGCTTCACCTTGAAGAACGAGTTCTCGATGATCAGCGTGAGGAAGTAGCGCAGCATCTTCTCGGTGACGTCGAAGTCGGCGATGACGCCGTCCTTCATCGGTCGTACGGCGATGACGCCCTCGGGCGTGCGCCCGAGCATGCGCTTGGCTTCGAGCCCCACGCCCTTGATCTTCTTGGTCTCGCGGTCGATCGCGACGACCGAC
>CAYLPM010000221.1:0-2120 GCA_964385525.1 uncultured Gemmatimonadaceae bacterium | reverse complement strand
GCTCGCTGTATCTGAGCCCGTCGAGCCGCCGTGTCATCACGATGCGCAACGGAAGCTTCGGATGCCGACGCACCCGGATGTCGGGCGCGGTCGTCCGAAAGCACTCCTGAGGCCCGAGGAATTCCACGTCCCATTCCTGCTCGACTTCCCAGCCGTCTCGTGTCAGCCGCCGCGCGTAGATTGGCTCGTTCTCGCCGTGCGCGTCCGGGTTCGGTTCCACCTTCAGCTGTCGCGGCGGCTGGTGCTCCGGATGCGGCTCGGCCATGTCGGGCTTGTGGTTGAGCATCAGCCGCCGTGGTCCGAGAAACAATCCTCCTCCATGCCAGCAGTCGCCCTTCGGCCAGAGCGCGATGGCCGTCAGCCATGGAGGCTTGCTCACGGCCGTCCATGCGTAGGTGTACTCGCGATCCGCGGTCGTCCTCCGGGAGAACTTGCTCGCGAAGTAGAGGAGGAGCTCACCATCTGGCGAGAGGTCCGAGCGTCGCTCGTAGATGCGACCATGAAACCATTGACCCCGCTCGAAGTCGTCGTGCGACATGTCCCAGCGCACGAGCTCCACGCGCTTGCTGGGACCGCGGCGGAAAATGACGCCGATCCGCGCGCCCTGCGCCTGAAGAAGGTGCAGGCGGGGTGAAGGTGTGGGCCTCAAGGTGCTGAGCCCGACGCTCCGCGACGGTGTCTGCAGCGCTTCGAGCGTGAGATCGCCGTCATCGCCAGGCCGAACCACCCGAACATCGTGCCCATCCTCGAGCGCGGGCGAACCTCGTCCTCGACGGATGGCTTCGGGATCCGCGCACTCACGGCAGCGGTTGCTGCAGCACCGCGAGCACGACGCGCGCCCCCTCGATGAAGCTCTCGACGCGCAGGTTCTCGTTGGGGCTGTGCTGATTGTTGTCCGGATTCACCGTCGGAACGCTCACCGCCGGTATGCCGAGCGTCTCCACGAACGGCGAGATCGGAATCGAGCCGCCGCTCGTGCGGATCCGGATCGGCTCCTCGCCGTAGAGGTGGACGAACGCGCCCGTGAGCCACCGCCCCGGCCGCGAATCGAACGGCGTCCTGAAGGCGCCGTACGCGCGGTGGTACGTGAGCGAGGCGATCCGCGGATGGTTGCGGCGCTCCTCGATCGTCGGCGGGCGGTCGAGCACGTGGAATCCCTGCGACTCGATGTGACGGCGCAGGAGGCCGACGAGCCGGTCGGCATCGCTCTCGGCGACCAGCCGGATGTCCAGTTCGGCGACCGCCTGATCCGGAACGATCGTCCGTGCCTCGTCCCCGACCCAGCCGGCGCGGATGCCGCGCACGTTGAGCGACGGAAACTGCACCGCCTCCTGAAGATTGTCGCCCACGCGGTCGCGCGCCGCGACGCCCATCTCGCGGAGCAGGGCCGCCTCATCGTCCGGCACCGCTGCGAGGATGCGCTTCGTCTCGGCGTCCAGATGCACGCCGTCGTACCAGCCCGCGATCGTCACGCGCCCCTGCTCATCCTTCGCAGTACCCAGGATGCGGGCGAGGTGGAACACGGGGTTGGGGAGATAGTTGCCGTAGTGGCCGGAGTGCTGGGGGACGAGCGGCCCGTACGTCGTGAGCGTCGCGGTGGCGATGCCGCGCGCGCCGAACTTGAGCGTCGGCCGACCGGACACGTGCGGCGGCCCGTCGAAGATCACGAGCATGTCGGCGGCGAGCGCGTCGCGATGCCGCACCACCGCGGCCGGAAGGTGCGGTGAGCCCTGCTCCTCCTGAGTGTCGATGATCACCTTGAGGTGAAAGTCGGGGACGATCTCCGACTCGTCGAGGATCGTGATCGCGCTCAGGAACTGCGCGATCGGTCCCTTGGAGTCGGAGGCGGAGCGCGCGAAGATGCGCCACCCGGTATCGCGCGCGTCGGGCCTCGCGCCGCGAGCAATCGCGTTCTCGAGGCGCGACCACGGGATCTCGCGCCATGCTCCGTCCGGCGCAGGCTCCTTGAGCACCGGGGTCCACGGGCTCTCCTGATGCCATCGCGACGGGTCCACCGGCTGACCGTCGGCCTGGAGGTAGATCAGCACCGTCCCCTCGGCGCCCGGCGAGCGCCGCTCGGCGAGCAGGAGCGGACTGCCCTCGGTCGGGATTCGACGCGT
>CAYLPM010000220.1:0-1778 GCA_964385525.1 uncultured Gemmatimonadaceae bacterium | reverse complement strand
GGCTTCTGGCTCATCGGAATGCCGATCAGCCTCTGGCTCGGCTTCCGCACGCCGCTCGGTCCACGCGGGGTGTGGTGGGGATTGGTCGTCGGTCTCGGCGCCGTGGCGACGTTCCTCATCATCCGCATTCGCTGGCGCATGGGGAGAGAGCTGACGCGAGTGGTGATCGACGCGCCGGAAGCGGAGCCGACCGGCGCGCGTGATGTCGTGCAGGCGTGAGATCCAGCGCTGAGCGAACGGCAACGCGGCGCAGTCCTTACGAGCCGGAAGAACCGCTCGCCGCCTCGCCGCCGAGATGTCTGCGGAACCACGTGACGGTGAGTGGCCATGCCTGTCTGACCGCCTCGAGATTCGCGCCGTCCCGCGCTTCCTGAGAGCGCGTGAAGCCGTGGCCCGCGCCGGCGAACGTGTGCGCCTCGAACGTCCTGCCCGCCGCTCTCAGCGCCGCTTCCGCCGGCGGAACGGTCGAATTCACGCGCGCGTCGTCCGCTCCGTACAGTCCCATGATCGGCGCGCGCACACTCGCGAGTCGCTCCGGCGACGGCGAGCCGCCGTAGTAGACGACCACCGCGCCCAGTGACGCGGGCGCGGCGACGGCGTGTGCGAAGACGGTCGCCCCGCCCCAGCAGAATCCCATGACGCCGTACTTCGCGGACGCGCCCGGCTGCCGCGTGCCCCACTCTCCGAACGCCTGGATGTAGCGGTCGCGCATGGCCTGATCGACCTGCCCGAGGACCGCGCGCACGCCGTCGGGGTCCGATTCGCCGTCGGCGAGGCGCGGCACGGGGAGCATCGTCAACATGTCGGGCGCGATCGCGATGAAGCCATCGGCCGCGAGCTGGTCCGCCACCGCACGGATCCAGTTGGACATGCCGCGGTTGTCGTGCACGGCGACGACCACCGGCGCGTTCTCGCGCCGGGCCGGGTAGACGACCCACGCGCGGAGGCAGTCCTCGCCCGCGCGGATCGTCACCCACTCGGCCTGCCGGGGCGAGGCGGCAAGTCGTGCGTTCGCCTGCGCGCCGCTGGGCGGAAGCGTCGCCTGCTGGGCGGAGCTCGCCGGAGGCTCGGCGCCGTCGGTCGCGTGTACGGCTGCCGCGGCGGCCAGGGTTCCGGTGAGAATCGCGGTGCCGGCGAGAATCCGAGTGATCCGCATGATGTTCCCTCGCGGTGGTGGGTCCCAGTTGCGCCGTCGAGGCGTCCCGAGTGCCGATGATGCACCCGCGCGCACCGCGGCGCCAGCCGTCTCACGCACTACGGCCTACGCACCACGACCACGCACCACGCACCACGCACTACCCACTGCACACTGCCCACTGCCCACTGCCCACTACCCACTAGCCGCTGCCCGCTACGCGCTACGTGCCAAGACGATTCGCAGTCCGATGCACCCGTCGTGTGCATCCTGCTGGATGCCGTAGCGCCACCACACGGTGCAATGCAGGTCCCAGTTGTGATGGCACCCGCCGCGCAGGCGACGCTCGGTCCCGGGGCCGGTGTATGGCGTCCCATCCGCCGGGACGGAGGCGATGTCCGTGCACACATCCTGACACCATTCCCACACGTTACCGGACATGTCGTGGAGGCCGAGTTGGTTTGGTGCCTTGGACGCGACGGGATGCGTGCGCGTCCGCAGTCGTCGGAGGGGGCCGAACAGGTGCGCGAGCCGCCAGGCGACGCGCCATCCGAAGACCTTCACCATCAGCTGGTGTCGACGCGTCCAGCGCGGTCCGTACCAGGCCACGGCGTCCGGGTCATTGCTGCCGCTGAACGCGAAG
>CAYLPM010000219.1:0-2376 GCA_964385525.1 uncultured Gemmatimonadaceae bacterium | reverse complement strand
CACGCTGCGGGTGCGGCTCGACACGCTGGAGCTGACGATGCCGAGTGGCGTGAACGTGAGCGTGCGCCGCGTGCAGCCCGACGAGGTGACGCTGCGCTTCGAGTCCGAGATGCGCCGCTGGCTGCCCGTGCGGTCGGCGCTCCGCTTCGAGGCGGATTCCGGCTGGGTGATCGCCGGCTCGCACAGCTTCGCGCCGGAGAGCGTGCAGGTCATCGGCTCGCGACGCCTTGTGCGCGAGCTCGAGGCGGTCGCCACCATCGCGACGGATCTGATCGTCCGTGACACGACGTCGATGCTCGTCCCGCTGGACACGTCCGGGCTCGGCGTGCGCGTGATGCCGACTCAGGTACGCGTGCGCATCCCGATCGCGCCCGACACCGTCCTGCCCGACGCCGTCCTGCCCGACACCGTCCTGCCCGACACCGCCCTGCCCGACACCGCCCTGCCCGACACCGCCCTGCCCGACACCGTCCTGCCCGACGCGAGCGCGACGGCGTTCCCGACCGACGCAGAACCCGTGGCGCTCCGCTGATGCCGCGCCTGCTCGGCATCGAGACCTCGTGCGATGAGACCTCCGCCGCGGTGCTGACCGGTGCTGGAGATGCCGTCGCGCTCGAGTCGCTCGTGATCCTCTCGCAGGACGTGCATCGGATCTTCGGCGGGGTCGTGCCCGAGATCGCCTCGCGCGCGCACGTGACGAGCATCGTCTCCGTGGTGCGTCGCGCGCTCGAGGATGCCGGCGCGACGATCGACGGGATCGATGCGGTCGCGGTGACGCACGCGCCGGGGCTCGTGGGCGCGTTGCTGGTGGGCGTGAGCTACGGCAAGGCGCTAGCGTTCGCGCGCGGCCTGCCGGTGGTCGGCGTGCATCATATGGAGGGCCACCTCTTCGCCGCTCAGCTCGATCATCGCGAGGCGGTGCCGCCGTTCATCGCGCTCCTGATCTCCGGCGGCCACACGATGCTCGTGGACGTCGAGGCCTGGGGGCGCTACCGCCTGCTCGGCGCCACGCGTGACGACGCGGCGGGCGAGGCGTTCGACAAGGTCGCGAAGCTGCTCGGCCTCCCCTACCCCGGCGGACGGCACATCGAGTCGCTGGCGCGAGAGGGAGATCCCGGACGCTTTCGCTTTTCGCGACCGATGCTGCGACGCGATCAGGCGCTCGGCGACGCGGACTACTTCGATGTCTCGTTCAGTGGACTCAAGACGGCAGTGCTGCACGCGGTGCGAGGGGCGGAATCGGATGGCGGTCTCGATGCCGTCCGCGCCGACATTGCCCGCGGCTTTCAGGACTCGCTCATCGACACGCTGGTCGAGAAGACGGCGCGCGCCGCCGAAGCCTGCGCGCGCTCGCGCGTCGTGCTCGGCGGTGGCGTCGCCTGCAATCGGACGCTCGCCGATGCCATGCGAACGCGGCTCGAACCGCTCGGCGTGGCGGTGCTCGCTCCATCCCCACGTCTCGCGACCGACAACGCCGCGATGATCGCGCGCGCGGGGCTTTTTCACCTCGAGCGCGGACGCGTCGCCGGACTCGAGCTCAACGCCTACGCGACGCTTCCGCTCCCGGGCCTCCTCGCCGCATGAATCCGTTCGCCGATCCAATCATCCATCATCCGTTCGCCTACTCTTTCGGACCTCTGGAGTTCACCGGCTTCGGGCTCGCGGTGCTGCTCGCGTTCGTCATCGGGCAGATCGTCGCGCAACGCGAGCTCGGCCGACGGGGGCACGACCCGGAGCCCATGGGCGATATCGTTTTCGCGGCGGTCATCGGCGGGATAGTGGGCGCCAAGCTCTACTACGCGCTCGTGATCGGTGAGCCGAGCGACTTCTTCAGCCGTGCCGGCTTCGTGTTCTGGGGCGGGCTGATCGGCGGAATCATCACGGTCGTGGCCACAGCCCTCTGGAAGCGGATGTCGTTGATGCGAGTCGCCGACGTAACTGGTCCGGCGCTCGCGGCGGCGTACGCGGTCGGGCGCACCGGCTGCTGGGCGGTGGGCGACGATTACGGTCTCCCGTGGAACGGACCGTTCGCCGTGGCGTTCCCCGAGGGCGCGCCGCCGTCGACCGCCTTCAACCTGCGTGAGCTGTTCGGTGTCGAGATCCCGGCCGGCGTGCCGGCGTCGGAGGTCCTCTCGGTGCACCCGACCCAGCTCTACGAGGTGACGCTCGCGCTCATCATGTTCGGCATTCTCTGGAAGCTGCGCGATCACCGGCACGCCGAAGGCTGGCTGTTCGGCCTCTATGCCGTGCTCGCCGGGATCGAGCGGTTCCTGATCGAGTTCGTGCGCGCGAAGGACGATCGGTTCCTGTACGACACGCTGACACTGGCGCAGGGGATCGCGATCGCGCTCTTCATCGTCGGGGTGATCTGGATGG
>CAYLPM010000218.1:0-4799 GCA_964385525.1 uncultured Gemmatimonadaceae bacterium | reverse complement strand
GTGCTCATCGGCGTCCTCTTCCTCGCGGCCAACTACTATCTCTGGCTGGGCATGGGCCGCATCCCTGGCGCCGAGCGCTTCGCGCCGTACACCAAGTGGATGCTCCTGCTGCTGGTGATCTGCTGGATGGTGTGGGCGACGCCGCACACGATGATCGCGAGCCGCGAGGAGCTCGCGGCGATGGGCGGCTCCCACCATCCGTTCCTGAACGTGCTCGGGGTCATGAGTGCCAAGAACACGGCGGTGAATCTCATGATTCTCACGACGTTCCTCTCGTTCCTGCTCTATCGCCGGGCCAACACGAGGCCCGTAGTCGCGTGGGCGGGGGCGGGCACGAAGGTCCAGGGCGCGATGTTCGCGATGGCCGCTGCGGTCGTGCTGTTCTACGGCGTGTACGGGTACTTCGTGGAAGCCATCGTCCGGATCGGCTTCAGCGTCTACCAGGTCGCGGCGGTGCTGCTGTGCATCGTGAGCGTGACGGTGATCGACATCGCGCTCGGGCGGGGCGCCGAGTCGCGCGGCGAGATCCGGTGGGGGCAGATGCCCGAGCGCTCGCAGTATGCACTGTTCGTGCTCGCCATCACCTTCACGTGGCTGATGGGGCTGATGGGCTTCGCGCGCAGCGGGATCCGGCAGCACTGGCACGTGTGGGAGGTGATGCGCGACACGAGCGCCCAGGCGGCCACGCCGGCGCTCGGCTACGCGGCGAACATGATCAGCCTGTGCGTGCTGATCTTCCTGAGCCTCGTCGCCTTCATCTTCTGGCTGGGAGGGCTGGCCGAGCGCGCGCAGGCCGCGCCGGCGGCGGACGGCGCCCTCGCGCCCGCCCGCGCCGGGTCCCTCCCGGCCACCGGCGCGTCGCCCCTCGCGCCGCCGGGCTCGACGACACCCGTCACGGGAGACTGAGCGCCCATGTGGAAGACCAACCTCAAGGTGCTCGGCGTCACCGTGTTCGTGCTGTTGTTCTACACCGGCATCGCGCACATCATCCCGCAGCTCGAGTCCGACGTGCCGGAGGTCCTCGCTCTCGGCGCCGATGTGACGCCGGAGGCGCTCGTGGCGGCGGGTGAGCGCGTGTTCAACGGCGCGGGCGGGTGTACCGCGTGTCATGGGACCGGGACGCGCGCGCCGAACCTGCTGACGGACCACGCCGGCGAGGGCGCGATCGGTTCGCGGTGCGGTACGCGCCGGGCGGGTGTCGCCTGCAAGGAATACCTCTACGAGTCGATGACGGAGCCCGGCAACCACGTCGTTCCGGGCTTCGACAACATCATGCCGGACGCGCGGCGGCAGCTTCCCGGAGATCAGATCTGGGCCCTGGTGGCGTACCTCCAGTCGCTCGGCGGTGAAGTGACGGTGACCGGCGCGGATCTGCCGGCCGGCGGCACGACGCCGGCGGCCGCACCACCGGGCGGCGTGCCCGGCGCCGGCGCACCGTTCACGGCCACACTCGAGCCGCGGGCGCTCCTTCAGGAGAAGGGGTGCATCGCGTGTCATCAGATGGAGGGGGCCGGTGCGCCGATCGGGCCGCCATTCGACGGTATGGGGGGGCGCATCTCGACGGATCGCATTCGCCGTGGCATCGTCGAACCGAACGCGGACACGGCGGCGGGTTACGAGCAGTTCGCGGGGATGATGCCGCCGACGTTCGCGCAGCAGCTTTCGGCGGCACAGCTCGAGGCGATCGTCCAGTTCCTCGGAGGTCGGCGATGAGTCCACTTGGAGCGCGCCTGGGTGGCGTCCGGCGCGCGTTGTCGCATCCGTTCGGACGTGCGGTCGTGTTGTTGGTGCTCGCTTACGCGCTGTTCAAGTTCGGGATCGCGTATATCCCGCCGCTGCTGGGGATCCCCAGCGCACCGGTGCCGACGAGCGTCGTCGCACAGTACATGTTGATTGCGCTGGCCGGCATTCTCATCTTCGTGAGCGATGAGGAAGGCAAGTGGCGGCGGTTCCGCGAGCCGATTCACCAGGTCATGGTGGATGACGACAAGCGGTGGCTGCGGGGAGGGTTGCTGGTCGCGATTCCCGCCCTCGTGGGCTTCGTGACGTGGGAGCAGTCGCGGCCGAGGGTCTCGGCACCGCTCGAGCTGCGCTCGATTCACCCCGCCCCGCCGTCGCAGATCAGCTTTCAGGGCCGGACGATCCAGCTCACGGGGCTCGAGAACCCGCTTCGCGCCCGTGGATCGCTCGACGAGCATTACCAGGAGGGGATGCGGGTCTACTATCAGAACTGTCTGGCGTGTCACGGCGATCGTCTCGACGGTGAGGGGCATTTCGGGCATGGGTTCAGTCCGACGCCGCTTCCGTTCGACGGCGCCACGATCGCGCAGCTCACCGAGAGCTTCGTGTTCTGGCGGATCGCGAAGGGGGGGCCCGGCCTGCCGCGCGAGGGGACGCCCTGGAACTCCGCGATGCCGGCGTGGGAGGATTTTCTCACGGAGGACGAGATCTGGGCGGTGATCATTTTCCTGTACGAGCAGGCGGGGCTGACGCCGCGCCGCTGGGAAGCGGAGGGCGCGGCGCATGACTAGACAGTGGAGGCCGCCGCTCGTCGTAATCGCCGTGCTCGCGATGGGGCCGGCGATCGCGCACGGCCAGGCCGCGCACGCCGGCAAGCCGGCCTACGACAAGTGGTGCGCCGGGTGTCATGGCGTCACCGGCGCCGGCGACGGTCCCGCCGCCGCGTTCATGCTTCCCCCGCCGCGCGACTTCACGACGGCGAGCTATCAGATCCGCACCACACCCACCGGGCAGCTTCCCACGGACGCCGACTTGCGTCGCGTGATCGACGAGGGAATGCCCGGCACCGCGATGCCGGGGTGGCGCGGCCGCATCACGTCGCGCGAACGCGACGACATCATTGCGTACCTCAAGACGATGTCACGCTTCTTCTCCGGTGACGCGCCGCCGCCGATCGAGATCGGGCGCGCTGCCGGCGGCGGCGAGGCAGCGGTTGCGGAAGGCCGTCGGGTCTACGTGGAAATGGAGTGTGCGGCCTGCCACGGCGAGCAGGGGCGCGGCGATGGGTCATCCGCGCCGACGCTGGTCGATGACCTGGATGCGCCGATTCGCGCGGCCGATCTCTCGGAGACCTGGCACTTCAACGGCGGCGGGTCGGTCGAGCAGATATACACGAGGCTTCGCACCGGGCTCGATGGCACGCCCATGCCGACGTTCAGCGATGCGGTGGACGCCGGGCTCGTGACCGACGAACAGATCTGGCAGCTCGCGCACTACGTGCGAAGTCTCTCGCCCTCGCCCGACGGTTCGCCGCCGGTCCGTCAGGTGGTGCGCGCCGCGCGGGTCGAGGAGGGGGCGCTCCCGGCGACGCCGGGCGACAGCGCGTGGCTCGATGCGGAGGCCTTCTACGTGCCACTCGTCGGGCAGATCGTTCTCGAGCCTCGCTGGTTCGCGCCGACGGTCGACGGCGTGTGGGTGAAGGCGATGCACGACGGGACGCGACTGGCCGTGCGGCTCGCCTGGCACGATCCGTCGCGCAGCCCCGATCCCGTGTGGGACGAGTGGCTCGGTCGCGTGCGCGGCCAGCTGACGGATGTCGACGGACCGATCGCGGAGCTGCAGGGGCCGGACCGGTTCGTGATTCAGTTCCCCACCTCGTTCGCCGACGGTGCGGAACGGCCGTTCTTCCTCGGCGGCAGTCCGCAGCGACCCGCGTACGCGTGGCGGTGGACGAGCGATCCCGAGCTGATGGAGGAAGGGCGGCTCACGGGGCTCGGCAGCTTCGCGCCGCGCACGGGTGCGGGTCAGCTCGCTCACGAAGCGGAGTATGGCAATGGAGAGTGGACGCTCCAGATCGTTCGTCCACTCGTTCCGGCCGACACGGCAATGGCACCGTCGTTCGTCGCCGGCCGGGCGATTCCGATGGCCTTCTATGCCGCGGATGGCTCGAATGGCGAGGATGCCATGCGCGGGTCGGTCAGTGCGTGGTACGCGATCTACCTGGATGTTCCGGTGTCAGGCGGCGTCTATCTCGCGCCGCTTTCCACGATGCTCCTCACCGCCGGTCTCGGTCTCGTGCTCGTGCGTCAGGCACAGCGTCGCGAGCGTGATCCGGCACGGTCCACCTCGGAGGAAACATGATGCGCGCAGTCCTGATCATGGGTGTGTCCCTCGCGGCCCTGGCATGTGGCGGCGGCGATGATGGTGCGGCGGGCGATGCGGGGGCGGGCGACGCCGCCGGCTCCGCGCAGGCAACCGGCTCGGCCGGCGCGATGGGTAGTGGGACGATCACCGGGACCATCCGGTTCACCGGCGCGGCGCCGGCGAATCCGTCGATCGACATGAGCGAGGAGGAGACCTGCGCCGCCGCCCACCCGGGAGGCGCGACGGATCCGGTCGTCGTGGTGAGCAACGGCAACCTCGCCAACGCCTTCGTCTACGTGAAGGAGGGTCTGCCCTCGGGTGCCACGTACACCGCCCCGACCACGCCCGTGGTCATCGACCAGTCCGGATGCCTGTACACGCCGCGCGTCGTCGGCGTGATGGCGGGTCAGCCGCTGGAGATCCGGAACAGCGACAACCTGCTGCACAACGTGAAGGCGGTGCCGACGGAGAATCGCGGCTTCAACCGCTCGCAGCCGACGAGCGCGGTGGTGCTGACGCACACGTTCACGACGCCCGAGATCATGGTGCCGCTCGAGTGCAACGTGCACAGCTGGATGAAGGGCTTCGCCGGCGTGACGTCGCATCCGTTCCACGCCGTCTCGGGCGAGGATGGTTCGTTCACGATCGGCAATCTGCCGGCGGGCACGTACACGCTGGAGGCGTGGCACGAGCGG
>CAYLPM010000217.1:0-8608 GCA_964385525.1 uncultured Gemmatimonadaceae bacterium | reverse complement strand
GATCCCCGGCTCGCTCTTCATGAATCGTGGCGTCACGCCGCCACGGTGGTCCAGCGAGCGCGGCGACATCTACTTCGAGATCGAACCCCTCGACTTCCTGCGCGACCAGCATGCGCCGCGGCGCGCGATCATCACCCGGTGGACGCCCGGCACGGAGCTGGTCGACAGCGTCGCCGCGCTGATGACGCACGAGCCCGGACGTCCAACGCGGGGCATCGCACGATTCCTTCGCCACGACGCCTGGGGCGTCGCGCCGGACGGGCGGCTCGGCATCGCCCGGGCACTCGACTATCACGTGGAGTGGCATCGCGCCGGCGAGGCACCCCGGGTCGGCGCGGCGGTCGCGTACCCCCCCATTCCGGTCACCGCATCCGAGCGTGAGGCAGTGGAGGAATCGGCGCGCTCCGGCCCGCGCCCGACCGCGTCGATGAGCGGCGGGACCAGCGAAGGCAGCTCGTCGACGCGCCGCACGCCCGGGCGACCCCCGGCGGCCGTCGACTATCCGGCGACGAAACCCCCGTTCGAGGCGCGAGACCGGCTCGGCCGCCCGAGTGTGCTGGCGACGGGGGCCGGTGAGCTGTGGGTCACGCGCAGTCGTGCATGGAACGACTCGATCCCGATCGTGGATGTCTTCGACGACCGGGCGCGGCTCGCGCGCCGGGTGCAGTTGCCGCCTCACACCCGCGTGCTCCACGTCGACGGCGACACCGTGTACCTGGCACGCCGCGACGTGGATGATCTGGAGTGGCTGGTCCGCGTGAACCCGTAACCGCTAACGATTCTTCGAGCCCTTGCCCGGCGCGGAACGCGCGCTCGGCGGCTCGCGCTTACCCTCATCTCCGCGGGGCTCGCCGCGCGCGCTCGGGCTGCCGCGCCCACTTGCCGCGCGCGTCTCCTCCCGACCGCCCGCACCTGACGCGGCCCGTGGCTCTGCGCGTGACCGCCCGCCTTCGGGAGCGCGCTCCACGCCGCGGTCCCGCTCACCCGGTTGCCGGCCTGCCTGGCTGCCCGGGCCGACCTGGGACCCGCCGCCGATCGCCTGGCGACCGCCTGCGATCTCGATGCGCCGCGACTGGGGTGTGTCGGACTTCGGCACGCGCACCGTCAGCACGCCGTTGTCGAACGACGCATCGATGTTGTCTTCGTCGATCCCGGGCGGCAGCTGGAACGATCGCGTGAACGCGCCATAGCTGCGCTCCACGATATGGTAGCGACCCTCCTGCTCATCGTCCTCCGTGCGCTCCTCCCGCTTCTCGCCGCGCACGGTCAGCACTCCGCTCTCCGACGTGACCTCGACGTTCTCGGCGCGAATGCCCGGAAGCTCGAACGCCAGGGTGATCGCCTTCTCCGTTTCGCGAATGTCCACCGACGGGATCCAGCTTCGGCTGGAATCCCCCCGCCCAAGTGCGTCCTCGAACAGTCGATCGATTTCACGCCGAAGACTCTGATGCGGCGCTCCGAAGGGACTGCGATATAGCATGGTATTACCTCCCGCTCCGCCAAGGTGAGACGATCATCGCGTCGTCGGCGCGGCGTCCGATGCCGACCCCCGAAGCGACTTTCGACAAATGCCGCAACCGCCGTACCGTACTGAACTTGCCGAGCCCGTCCGCTCGAAGGGGCCTCTCGGAAGGCGCTTCTGTGCCCCAGAATCCGTGACTAATCGGGCGTCTCGTCGGTCATCTTGTCCGAGCGGACCGAACACGCTTATGTGTCGGTCCGCCACGCATTTACTCCTCACGAGGCAGCGTGCTCCCACCCGCGCCCCTGACGCCTACTGAACGGCTGAGCTCGATTCAGCCCGCGCTCGCCACGGTCGCCGAGATCGCCGCCTCGCTCGCTTCTGGCGGGCCGCTCGAGGAGACGATCCCGCGCGCGCTCGCCACCACCCAGCGGGCGCTGTCGGCGGACGAATGCGTGCTCTGGCTCGTGGCCTCGACCGGGGTCACCCGCGCCAGCGGCGTCGGGGCGAGCGTGACCGCTCCGGCGGAGGTGCACTCGCTGCTCGATGCGGGACTCGACGAGCGGGGCTCGCTGGTCGTCGAGCGACTCGCCGCCAACAGGCGCCGGGTCGGAGCGATCTCGCTCCGTCGCGAGCGGCCGCTCGACGACCATGAGCGGCTCCTGCTGGTCACGATCGGGAATCTGGTCGCGCCGACCCTCGCACACTCCGAGTACTCGCGCCAGCTCGAGGTCGAGGTGCAGCTGCGCACGCGCCAGATCGAGGAGCAGCGCCGTTTCACGGAACGCATCATCGACTCGCTCCCCGTGGGACTCTACGTCATCGATCGCGAGTACCGTATCCACGCCTGGAACCGCAAGCGCGAGACCGGGATGCAGGGGGTCTCGCGCGAGGAAGCCATCGGGCGGACGATCTTCGAGATCCTGCACCGCCAGCCCGCCGCGCTGCTGCGCCGGGAATTCGACGATGTCTTCAGCACCGGTCGCATCCAGCAGTTCCAGATGGAGTCCGAGGCCACCGGCGACGTCAGAACCTATCGAATCTCCAAGATCCCGATGCGGCTCGATGATGCCACGGTGACGCACGTCATCACCATCGGGGAGGACATTACGGAGTGGAAGGAGGCGCAGGAGCGCTTCGCGCAGTCGGAGCGCCTCGCCGCGATCGGCCAACTGGCCGCGGGCGTCATGCACGAGATCAACAATCCTCTGGCGACGATCGCGGCCTGCGCCGAGAGTCTCGACCTGCGGCTCAACGACATGCAGGAGGCGCAGCTCGCGGTCCCCGCCGAGTGCGCGGATTACACGAGGATCATCGACAACGAGGTCCACCGCTGCAAGCGGATCGTCGATGGGCTGCTCGACTTCAGCCGCCCCAAACCCGCCACCAAGTCGGCCGTCGACATCAACGAGGTGCTCGAGCAGACGCTTTTCCTCCTCAAGCACCACTCGAAGTTCAAGAAGCTGCAGGTCTCCCGGGAATACGCGACGGACCTCGGGGCCCCCGTGCTCGGCGACGGCGATCAGCTCGTCCAGGTGTTCATGGCGATCCTGCTCAATGCGATGGACGCGATGGCGGAGCGGGGCACGATCGTCCTGCGGACGCGACGGCTGCGGCAGCCGGAGGACGTCATCATGGCGGAAGTGATCGACCAGGGATTCGGCATTCGCCGCTCGGAGATCAACAAGATCTTCGAGCCGTTCTACACCACCAAGGCACCCGGACGCGGGACGGGGCTCGGCCTGTCGATCTGCTACGGGATCGTCGCCGATCACGGCGGCCGGATCGAGGTCGATTCCGTCCCCGGCGCGGGGAGCACGTTCCGCATCGTGCTCCCCGCCGGAGAATCAGCGTGAGAGAGCAGCCACGGATCAAGGTTCTGATCGCCGAGGACGAGCCGCACCTCGGCGACATCCTCGAGGGTTTTCTGCGTGGGCGGGGCTACACCGTGACCACGTGCCGCGAGGGGCGCGCCGCATTGCGCGCGCTGCGCGAGGAGGCGTACGATGTCGCGCTCCTGGACATCGTGATGCCGGAGATGGACGGGCTCGAGGTCCTGCGACAGATCCGCGAGGAGCCGACGCCGCCGGAAGTCATCATCATCACCGGCAACGGCACCATCGAGACGGCGATCACGGCGATGAAGCTGGGGGCTTACGACTACATGTCGAAGCCCTATCGCATGGCGGAGATCGACGTTCTGGTACGGAGGGCCTGGGAGAAGCGGCAGCTCTCGCGCGAGAACACCCTGCTGCAGAATCGCCTCGATCGCGTCGACGCCGTGCCCGAGATCGTGACGCAGTACGCGCCCATGAAGGCGGTGCTGGCGCTGGTCGAGCGGGTCGCGCGCAGCGACTCGCCGGTGCTGATCACCGGCGAGTCCGGCACGGGGAAGGAGCTCATCGCGCGCGCGCTTCACCGGCTGTCGCAGCGCGGCAGCGCGACGCTGGTGGACATCAATTGCGCGGCGATCGCCGAGAATCTCCTCGAGAGCGAGCTGTTCGGTCACGAGAAGGGAGCGTTCACGGGCGCGATGGGGAGGAAGATGGGCCTGTTCGAGCTGGCGGCGGGGGGCACGCTGTTCATGGACGAGATCGGCGAGCTCGACCCCCGGCTCCAGGGGAAGCTCCTCCGCGCCCTCGAGCAGGGCACGTTCTTCCGGGTGGGCGGCACGCAGAAGGTCGAGGTCAATGTCCGGATCATCGCGGCGACCAACAAGGACCTCGGCAAGGCGGTTGCGGAGACCTCGTTCAGGAGCGATCTCTACTATCGCATCAACACGATCAGCATCTCGCTGCCGCCGTTGCGCGAGCGCGCGGTGGACGTTCCGCTTCTCGCCGAGCACATGCTCCGGCACTACGGCGGATCGAATCCTCCGCGTCTGAGCGACGAGGCGATGGATGCGTTGGTGAAGTACCATTGGCCGGGCAACGTCCGCGAGCTGCGCAACGTGATCGAGCGCGGGGTGCTGCTGGCCAACGGCGGTGTGATTCACGCGCACGACCTTCCGATCGGGGGGGCTGCGCCCCTCCAGGTATCGTCGAACGGAGACGGTGAGGGGGGGGCGGTGCTGTCGCTGTCGGAGCTCGAGCGTCGTCACATCGAGCACGTGCTCAGGCAGCAGAACTGGCACCAGGGCCGGTCGGCCGCCATCCTTGGGATCTCGTCCAAGACCCTCTACCGGAAGATGCGCGAGTACGGCTTCGCGAGGCCGCGCCGCGCCTGACCCTCGCGTGAACCTTCTCGTCATCGAAGACGACCCGACCGTCGGACAATTCATCAAGCGCGGGCTGGAAGAGCACCGCTGGGGCGTGGACCTCGTCGTCGATGGCGAAGAGGGCGAGCGCCGCGCGATCTCCGGCGCGTACGACCTGGTGATCCTCGACATGCGCCTCCCCGGCAAGTCCGGGATGGAGGTGCTGCGATCGCTCCGCGACCGCGGCTTTCAGCGCCCGGTGCTGGTGCTGACCGCGCAGGACGCGGTGGATGCCAAGGTGACGACGCTCCGCGCGGGCGCCGATGACTACGTCACCAAGCCGTTCGCGTTCGAGGAGCTGCTAGCGCGCGTGGAGGCGCTGTCGCGCCGGCCGCGGGAGATCGCTTCGCCCGTGCTCCGGGTGGCGGATCTCGAGCTGGACCCCCATACCCGCGAGGTGCAGCGGGGCGGAGAACCGGTGGAGCTGACGCCCAAGGAGTTCGCGGTGCTCGAGTACCTGATGCGCAACGCGGGCCGCGTGCGGAGCCGGACTTTGATCACAGAGTACGCCTGGGGGTATCACTTCGATCCCGGCACCAACATCGTGGACGTCGTGATCAACCACCTGCGCAAGAAAGTCGACTCGCGGCGCGACCGGAAGCTCATTCAGACCGTGCGCGGCGTCGGCTACGTCGTCCGGGAGTAGCCCGGCATGGCGACGATCCGGAGCCGCCTCACCACCGCCTACTCGCTGGCGCTCGTCGGGACGCTGGTGGCGTTCGGGATGGCGCTCTGGGTCCTGCGACGGGCGAACACGCGCCGGGAGATCGAGCGTGATCTCACCACGGTGGCCGCGCAGGCGCTGAGCGAGATCGTTCGCGCGCGCGAGCGGGGCGATTCGCTCACCGAAGGCGGGCCCTTCGGTCCCGTGGCCACGAGAGAGCTGCAGACACGCATGGAAGGGGTGCCGGGCTACGTCTGGCTGCTCACCCCCAACGGCCGCCTCCTCTACAGCTCATGGGCCGTCCGCCAGCTGTCGCCCGATGAGCGGGCGGCGCTGCAGCGTCGCGCCCGCGAGCTCCTTCCCGACAGCTCGAGGCCGGCGGACCGGCCGGGGCTGCTCGGCGGCGGCAGCATCAGGGTCACTCTCCCGCCGGACACGGTGGGAGCTTCGACCGGCGGGGCAGGTTCCCAGGACGCGAACGGAGTGCCGATCGATCTCTACCTGCTCGCCCGTTCCGATCCCGCGCTGCCACCCGAGATCGCCGGGGTCATCGTGGGCATGTCGGCGCGGCCGACGATCATCGCGCCGCGCGAGGTCATCGCCGCCGTCCTCCTCGTCGCGCCGCTCATCCTGCTTCTCTCGGTCGGCGCCGCCTATCTGATCGCCGGGCCGGCGATCCGGATGAACCTCGATCGGGTGATCAACGAGGTCGAGGCGATCACGGACGGCCGAAGTCTGCACCGCCGGCTTCCAGTCGACGCGACCGCCGACGAGCTGACCCGGCTCACGGCGACGCTCAACGCGATGATGGGCCGTCTCGAGACATCCTTCGGCGCCCTGCGGCGGTTCACCGCCGACGCGAGCCACGAGCTCAAGACTCCGCTGGCCGTGCTGCGCGCCAACGTGGAGCGCGCGATGTCGGCGCCAGCGGGCTCGACGGAGCAGATGGTCGCACTGGAGGAGGCGATCCAGGAGGTGGCGCGGATGGCAGGCCTCGTGGACAGCCTCCTCACGCTCGCGCGCGCCGACGAGGGGCGCTTCGACCTGCATCGCGAGCGGATCGACGTCGAGCCCCTCGTGCGCGACATCTTCGAGACCGCCGTCATCCTCGGCGAGGAAGCGGGCATCGCGGTCGAGATGCCGATCGTGGAACCCTGTGTCATAATGGGAGATACACCACGTCTCCGGCAGCTGTTTCTCAACCTCGTGACGAACGCCATCAAGTACACGCCGCGGGGTGGGAACGTGACGATCTCTCTGGTCCGCCGCGATGGGACCGCCGCGTTCACCGTCCGGGACACCGGCGTGGGCATCGCCGCGGCGGACCTTCCGCACATCTTCGAGCGGTTCTATCGCGCGGATCGAGTGCGGTCGCGGATGGCCGAGCGCGGGGGCTTCGGGCTCGGTCTCGCGATCAGCCAGTGGATCGTGCAGGCGCATGGCGGCCACATCACCGTCAGCTCCCGTCTGGGACGGGGCAGCACGTTCACCGTGACGCTGCCGGTGCTGGAGGAGGCCGACGCGTCCGTGCCGTCGCGCCCGGCCGCGGGGGCGGAGAGCGCCTGACGCACCGGACGTCCAACCGGACGTCCCGAGCCGTTCGGGCCTTCTAGGAATTGCGTCAGCTCACACGCATGCCCTGCGTGGCGCCCAGCCGGCGCGGCGGATCCGGTCAGCGACCCGCGCCGGAACATGAAGTCCGCGTAACAGCCTCTTCACGGTTTCTTAATGTTCCAGCCATTCCCCGGCGCGCCTCGCGTCGTAGTTTATGCATCACGTCACCGTGGTCGAACGTGATAACCCGCAGGGACCCGAGGCGACATGTTCAATACGCTGCTCGAATCGAAGGCGAAGAAGGACACGGATGCCGGTGGGAAGGTGATGAGCATCATCCTTCACACCGTGCTGATCTTCCTGGCCGTGCTCGCCACGGCGAATGCGGGTCAGCAGGTCATCGAGAGACGGCAGGAGCAGGTCGACTTCATCGAAGTCAAGCAGGACGAGCCGCCGCCGCCGGAGCCGGAGCAGCCGAAGGAAGCGCCGCCGCCGGATGCAGTCGCGGCCCCGCCGCCTCCGAAAGGCTTCCAGGTGCTGACCGCCCCGATCGACATCCCGGTCGACATCCCTGACATCGACCTCACGCGCGAGATCACGCGCGAGGAGGACTTCAGCGGTCGCGGCGTCCAGGGTGGTGTGGCGTCCGGCGTCGTCGGCGGCACCGGACCGGTCCAGACCGACCAGCCGTACTTCGACTTCCAGGTCGAGAAGCAGGCGATGGCCGCGCCTGGCAACCGTGCCCCCGCGTATCCGTCCGTGCTCCAGAACGCGAACGTCGAGGGGACCGTGCTGGCGACGTTCGTCGTCGACACGTCGGGCCGGGTGGACATGAAGACCTTCCGCATCATCGAGAGCGATCACGACCTGTTCTCGAACGCCGTGCGGAATCACATGCCCAACATGCGCTATTACCCCGCCGAGACCGGCGGTCGGAAAGTCATGATGTGGGTCCAGCAGCCGTTCACGTTCAACATCAATCGTTGATCGTTCCTTCCCTCACCATCCGATAATTCGAGGAGTCGGCCGTATGAACATGTCGTTCGCCCACCTCTGGGAGACGATGCCCTGGTTCGCCAAGTTCATCTGGGCGATCCTGGCCATCATGTCGATCTGGTCGCTGTCCACGGGCATCAGCAAGTGGTGGGGCCTGCGCAAGGCGCAGAAGGAGACCATCAAGTTCGCGCCTGAGTTCTCCCAGTTCCTCGAGGAGGACAATCTCACGGAAGCGATCAACCTTGCCGAGAACTACAAGAAGTCGCACGTCGCCCGCGTGCTCGGCGGCGCCCTCGGCGAGGTGAAGCCGCTCATCCAGGACGGCTCGGTCACGGTCGGCGACATCAACTCCTGTGAGCGCGCGGTCGAGCGCAACATGCTGCTCGAGATCGTGCAGCTGAAGCGCGGCCTCGCGATTCTCGCGACGGTGGGCGCCACGGCGCCGTTCGTCGGCCTGCTCGGCACGACGATGGGCATCGTGAACTCGTTCGTCGGCATGGCCAACTCCGGCTCCGGCGGTATCGGCGCCGTGTCGGCGGGTATCGCCGAGGCGCTCGTCGCGACGGCGTTCGGGCTGATGGTCGCGATTCCGGCGGTCTGGATGTACAACTACTTCCAGACCAAGATCGACAACCTGACGGCCGAAATGACCTTCGTGTCGAAGGAGTTCATCGAC
>CAYLPM010000216.1:0-2979 GCA_964385525.1 uncultured Gemmatimonadaceae bacterium | reverse complement strand
TCCTTCTTCGTCGGGCGCCCCTTTTCGACGCGCCCGTGTTCGCCCTGGGCACGCAGATACGCCGCCACGCGCTCGCGGGCGGCGCGGCTTTCAGGAAGCTCCTCGAAGAGCCGCGCCGCCTGGCTCGCCGGCCCCCGACGGGCCGAGAGCGCCCGCACGATCACGCGGTGCTCGAATGGTCCCTGCCGAATCTGCACTTCGTCGCCTTCGACCAGCGCTCGCGCGCGCTTCACGCGACCGCCGTTGACGTGCACCTTGCCGCCTTCGATCGCCTCGGCGGCGAGCGACCGCGTCTTGAAAAAGCGGGCAGCCCAGAGCCACTTGTCGAGGCGGAGGGAATCGTCGTCGAGCGAGGGAGGGGGCGGGGACCGGTGAGGCATTCGATGAGGATCGGGATCGAACGAAGATCGAAGTGGTCAGCAGTCAGCCCCGTGTTCGAGCGCATGAGGCAGCGTCCGCCGTTTTGCCGACGACTGATCACTGAAAACCGACTTCTGCTGCCGTCCGCTCTTCTTTCCCATCGAATTGCTCCGCTCGTTCGTAGTACGGGAGTCCGGAGCGTCGCGCGCACGCCAACGCAACGGGTGATGTCCGCCTCGGCAGCCGGGCAAGTGATGTGCCCGGCGGTTCCCGCACGCGGGCGCGACCCGCATATTACGAGTGCGCTTCCCCGGTTTCCGGCACGCCCGCCGTCGTTCCCGGACGATGGCGGGCTGCTCCTCGATGTCGCTTTCCAGCGCTGCGATGACCACGACCCGACCGATCGAAACACGCGCCAGAGCCCTCGCGACCGAGGGTGCGCGCGTGCGTGGTCGCGAGCAGCGCGTGTCACGCTTCATGTTCCACGCGCATCTCTGGCTCGGCGTCCTCTTCACCGCGCTGCTGCTCGTGGTCTCAGTGACCGGCATCCTGCTCAACCACAAGCGCGGTCTCGGGTTGATGCCGGACGTGAGCCACACACCCTCCGGCGCATTCACCGCGTCGCTGCCGCTGGCCGAGCTGGCGAACCGGGCCCTGGTTGCCGCGGACGTGTCGGGGGGCGAAGCGAGCATCGATCGCATGGACGTCCGACCGCGCGATGGCCTCGTGAAGGTACGCCTGCGCGATCCCGCGTCGACCGAAGTCACCGTGGATCTCGTCACCGGCTCGATCCTGCACATCGGCGGGCGTGGCGACGTCTTCCTCGAGAAGGTACACTCCGGAGAAGCGCTCGGCTCGCGCTGGGTGCTGCTCAGCACCGTCGCCGCGATCGCGCTCATCGTGCTGCTCGTGAGCGGCTACTGGCTCTGGCTTGCACCCAAGTCGCGCTACTGACATGACGATACATCACCTCGCGCTCCTCGTCGGATTGTTCGTCGTCCCGCTGGTCGCGCTCGCGATCGGGTTCAAGTTCCGCAGGCGCAGCACGCGCGCACGCGCGATCTTCTGGGGCGCCGTCATCGGGCACTCCGTCGCCACGCTCCTCGCCTCCGTCGCGGCCATCTGGCCGCCGCGTGCGCCGGGACCGGACGACGCCGCGCGGGGCGCGATCATCCTGTGGACGCTGTTCGGCGGCGGCGTGGCCGGCGCGCTCATTGCGCTCGTCCGACGCACGATCCGCGAGCGCCGGCCGGCGATGGCGATCGTGGTCGTCCTCGTGACGGCCGGGGTCGGCGCGGTGGCGCCGGCCGCGTGCTCCCCGGACGCCCTGTCGACACCGATCGGCGAACTGCAACCGCTCGAGGCGCCCGCAGGGGCCGGGAGTCGCGAACCGAATCTCTCGACGGCGGACGACGGCTCGATTCTCATGACGTGGACCGAACCCGCGGAGGACTCCACCTGGGCGCTGCGCATCGCCACGCTCGAGGGAGATCACTGGAGTGAGCCGGCGACCATCGCCAGCGGCCGTCCGTTCTTCGTGAACTGGGCCGATTTTCCGTCCGCGATCCGACTCTCCGATGGACGGCTGGCCGCGCACTGGCTGGAGCGGAGCGCGGGCGGCACGTACGAGTACGATGTGCGCATCTCCCAATCCATCGATGGGGGGCGAACATGGAGCGAGGACGTGATCCCGCATCGCGATGGCACGAAGAGCGAGCACGGGTTCGTCACGTTGTACGACGCGGGAACGGGACTCCTCGGGGCCGTGTGGCTGGACGGCCGCAAGTTCGCCGATTCGACGGCCCCGAGGGAGATGACGCTCGCGCAGTCCACGCTCTCGGCCGACGGCACCCTCGGCCCGGAGCGCCTGCTCGACGCGAGGATCTGCGACTGCTGTCAGACGGGCGGTGCGTTGACAGATGCCGGGCCCGTGATCGTGTATCGCGACCGCTCGCCGGACGAGATACGCGACATCTCGATCGTGCGGCTCGTCGACGGGGAATGGACCGATGGGCGGGCGGTCCACGAGGATGGCTGGCACGTGGACCACTGCCCGGTGAACGGTCCGGCCGTCGCGGCGCGCGGACGTGACCTGGTCGTCGCGTGGTTCACCGCGGCGCGCGACACCTCGCGCGTGAACGTGGCGTTCTCGCGCGATGGCGGAGCGACATTCGGTGCGCCCGTTCGCATCGATGAGGGTGCGCCGCTCGGTCGTGTCGATGTCGAGTTGCTCGAAGATGGCAGGGCGGTGGTGACGTGGCTCGAGCGCACCGACAGCGGCGATGCCGACGTGCGGCTGCGCGTCGCCACGCGGGATGGCCGGTCTGGCGAGAGCGTGGTGCTCGGCGCGACCTCCGGCGCGCGCGCCTCGGGCTTCCCGCGCATGGCTCGCCAGGGCGATCGACTCGTGTTCGCGTGGACCGTCCCGGGACGGCCATCCTCGCTGCGCGTCGCCGCAGCAGACCTCCGGTGAGACTGCGTCGGCTGGTACCGGCCCTCGCGCTGATGTCGGCGTGCGAGGGATCGAATGGCCCTCCTCGCGTCGGCTCGCCAGTCCCGGAGTATGCGTCGATCACGATCGACGGTGACTCCGTGCGACTGACGGACCTTCGCGGCGAG
>CAYLPM010000215.1:0-11245 GCA_964385525.1 uncultured Gemmatimonadaceae bacterium | reverse complement strand
CTCCGGAATCGCATGATCCTGATGCGCGTTGGTGAAGACCGCCCCCTCGTCGAGCAGCTGGTCGAGACCGCCGTCGAGCTGATGACGGAATCGCTCCAAGTAGTCGGCGCGGAACTGATCGAGCACGATCACCACGGCGAGCGCCGGACGGTCGGCGCCGGCTCGCTCCCCCCCGGCCGCGCCTGCCCCGCGCACGCCGCCTCCTCCGGCGCAGGCCGCGAGCGCGAGAATCGACGTGACGCTGGCGACGAATCGGGCGGTCGTCATGTGACGTAGGGGCGGGGGTGCAAGTGAGTCACCAGTGGCAGCGGGCGCCAGGGTCCGCCAGCCGATCGCTGGAGTGTCAGGGCGGTCGGGACCGGCGCGCGATCGCGCCCGGGCCGGGCGTGCCTCGACGGTCCGGACGATGAGGACGGTCGTCGAGAGGCGCGCGTCCGTCTCTGGAATGTGGGGCCGCCCCCGCCCCGAGGCAACGCTCGCGCCGTCACGAGCCCGAAGCTCGCGTCGCGGCGACGGCCGTCGTAGTATGGTGCGGACGCGGAGCTGGATTCATTCACAGGCAGATCGAGGTGCTGGATGACGCAGCCCAACGGCGGGCAGCGGCGAGCGAGCAACGCGAGCGGAAGCGGAGTGGGTGCGCGCCTGACTCGGGTGGCAGTCTACTATGCGCTCCTCCTCGGAGGCGCGTTCGCGTTCTCGCGATCACTCCTCTCGTCGGCCCCGGCGTCGATCCGCGACGCCGTGGATCGGCTCACCGGTGGCGAGGGGCTCACGGGTGGGGCGTTCAGCCTGCAGCCCCTGGTCGATGCGGCGGCGCCCACCGTCCCCGAGGGGCTCGCGCTGACGGCCGTCCTCGCGATGCTCGCCGCGCTGAGCCTCGCCCTGCCGGTGGCGTGGGTCTACACCTCGACCCGCGCGCGGCGCGGCTACCGTCAGTCCGTCGTCCATTCACTCATTCTGCTGCCCGTCGTCGTCGCCGGCGTGGTGGTGCTGGTGAAGCACAGTCTCGCCCTCGCCTTCAGCCTCGCGGGCATCGTCGCCGCGGTTCGCTTCCGCAACACGCTCGAGGACAGCAAGGACGCCGTTTACATCTTTCTGGTGATCGGCATTGGACTCGCGGCCGGCGTCGACATCTCGGTCGCGGCCGCGCTGTCGGTGATCTTCAATGGCGTCATCCTCTTCCTCTGGTACAGCGACCTCGGACGCAGCACTCGACTGGAGGGACGCCCGGCGGAGGCTCGGCTCCAGCGTGCCCTCGCTGCTGCCGGGCGCACGGGCACGTTCGTCGCCCGGCTCGACGCCGAGGTGCTACGTGAGATGTCGCCGGAGCAGCTCGAAGCGCTGGCCGAGCGGGCCGAGCGCAGGCGGCGCCGTTACGCGCCGGAGCGAACGGACGAGCGCCGCGTCGATGCGGTGATTCGGATCCGCACCGGCGATGCCTCGGCGGTGCGGGACGATGTCGAGACCGTCCTCGACCAGTTCGCGAGACGATGGCGGTATGGCGGTACGTTACACGAGGAGGACGGAGTGCAGGTACTCGAGTACACGGTCCAGCTCCGCAAGGGCCAGCAGCGCGAAGCATTGAATGGCGCCTTGCTCGAGCGGTGCGGGGCCCGCACGACCAGCGTGGAGGTGCTATGACCCGGCTCACGATGTACCCGACACTCCTGCTCGCGGCGACGCTCGGCGCAAGCGCCAACGCACGGCCCCTCGCCGCGCAGTCCGCCGCGGTGAGCGCGGCCGTCGCGGACTCGACTGCCGGGAATACGACGAGATTGTTCTCGAGCCGGGCCCCGATCGAGCTGACGCTGAGCGGCGACCTGCGGCCGATCCTCCGTGACAAGTCGGAGGAGCCCCCGTGGCGCGACGCGACGATCGCCTATGTCGACGGCGCCGATTCCGTCCGGCTGCCGGTGCGCGCCCGGACGCGCGGCCGCTTTCGCCTCGAGCACTGCCCCTTCCCGCCGCTGCGCCTGAACTTCGTGAAGGATTCGGTCAAGGGAACGTTGTTCGCCCGTCAGGACAAGCCGAAGCTCGGCACGCACTGTCGCGAGGGCGGTGACTACGAGCAGTACACGGTGCAGGAGTACCTGCTCTACCGCGTGTATGAGATCCTCTCGCCTCACAGCTTCCAGGCGCGTCTCGCTCGCATGACCTACGTCGATACGGCGGGGAACATGAAGCCGCTCACGCAGTGGGCCCTGCTGATCGAGGAACCCGACGCGTTGGCCGAGCGGCTGGGCGGCAGCGAGAACGAGCAGCCGGGAGTGCTCCAGGCGCACGTGGATCCGCACGCGATCATCATGCTCGGAGTCTTCCAGTTCATGATCGGAAACACCGACTGGTCGGTGCCCGGACTCCACAACATCGTGATCGTCGATCGCGACGGGCAGCTCCCCCTGGCCGTCCCCTACGACTTCGACTGGTCGGGGGCCATCGCGACCCGCTACGCGAAGCCGGACCCCAGCCTTGGCACGAGGAGCGTGACCCAGCGACTCTGGCGCACACTCTGCCCCACTCCGGACCTGCTGGAACCGGTCGTCGCGCACTTCAACGCGAAGCGGTCGGAGATCGAGGCACTGTACCGGGATTTCGCGCCCCTCGAGCCGAAGCACGCGCGGCGCGTCCTCGAGTATTACGGGGAGTTCTACGAGACCATCAATGACTCGCGCCGAATGCGCATCGCGCTGCGAGACGTGTGTCAATGATCAGGGGGCCGAGCCGGCCGCGCGGCTCGGCAGCGACGACCCACATGGGCGTGAGCTACTTCGACAAGGCCGCCAGACACACGGCACACCCCGAGCGCGAGCCTGCGTGAGGAGCCGGGGACGTGGACTTTCAATCGATCGATCCGTTTCTGGACTACTTCGACGGCATCCGCGGACGGACGCGCCGCGCAGTCGTGCACATTCCTCCCGATCGTCTCGAGTGGGCGCCCGCGCCGGGCAAGTGGACGTTCGGCGACCTGGTGCGGCACCTCGCGGCCATCGAGCGATGGATGTTCACCGAGAACGCCAATCGCCGGCCAAGCCGGTACCCGGGGCACGGCCGTGAGCTGGCGGATGGCTTCGATGCGGTGCTCGGGTACCTCGACCACATGCACGCGGAATCCCTGGCGGCGCTCCGGCCGCTGACCCCTGTCGACCTCCGCGCCCGGTGCACGACCCCCGCCGGCAGCGAGATCGCCGTCTGGAAGTGGCTGCGCGCGATGGTCGAGCACGAGGTGCACCACCGGGGGCAGATCCACCTGATGCTCGGCATGCTCGGCGTCTCCGCGCCGCCGCTTTACGGGCTCACGGAGGAGCAGGTTCACGCGCGCTCGAGTACGTAGTGGAGCGCTTCTCTCAGCGGGATGGCATCTCCGCGAACCGCCGAGCACCAGGAAAAGCCGACCGCGCAAGGCATCCGGCATGAGGCAGAGCAGAGCGTCGCGCACGGGATGGTGACTCAGATCACCGTGCAGTTGTGCAACACGGATCTCACGACGAGCGCGCCGGCAAACGATGACATGCTGGCGCGCTCGCGTCGTGGTCCCTACGTTCACGGCATGATCACATCGCTGCAACGAGGCGCCGCGCTCGCGGGGCTCGCGCTCGCTCTCACGCTCACGCTCGCCTGCGCGAGGGGAGCCGGCGACACGGGGGCGGCGGGCGACTCCGCGTCCGCATTGGCCGGCGATGCCGCCGGCTTCGATTCACCTCGCGCTCTCGGGTCGCTCGCGGGCGCGTGTCCGCCGAGTGGCGCGGTGCCGCGGACCGGCGCGACCGGCACATACGAGAATGAGCTCGAGCGAGGCGACTACGTTCTGCTGCAAGCCAACGGCACGGTGATCGATTCCATCGACGCGGAGTTCGGCGCGCACATCGTCGGCACCGACTCCGTCGTGTTCATCCCGATCCATGGCGACACCACCGGCTCGCCACCGTACGCGTCGGCGATCGGCGAGCCCGTCGTCTGCGCGGCCGGCGCGCGCATCCTGCTGCGGCGGGTCGTGCCGCAACTCGATCCGCTGTTCTCGTCGCCGACCATTCACGATTCGACGGTCTATTACTGGGGACTCCGGCCGCTCGCGGAATCCGGCCACTACTTCCTCACAGCACGCCGCCACCACTTTCCGTCGAGCCGCGCGGACTCGCTCCTGCTTGGCGAGCTCGCCATGTTCACCGACGACCGCCATCACCTGCAACCGCCTCGGATCGTCGGCGATTCGGTCGTCTACGAGACGGTAGGCAATCGGTGGGCGTGGGCGCGGACCGGCGGGCCAGCTGGCGCACCGTGACGCTCACCGAGCGAACGCGCGCCTGATCCGCACCGTGCGCTCCAGCTCGTCCGCCTCCTGGAGGACCTTGCGCCGCAGGTCCGCCGGCATCGCATCCCGTTCCGTCAGAAACGTCCGCACGACATCGAGGGCTTCGGGGCTCGTCTGACCGCCGAGAAACGCACCGAGCCACGAACCCAGAAAGAAGATCCGCCGGTTGCGCTGGATCCAGGGAAGCGTGTCCAGCGCGGGACGCAGGAACGGCAGTGTCAGCGTCTGCTGCGTCACCGAGTTGAACGCGCCGAGGCTCGCCGTCGCCCAGTCCTCGTTCAGCGTGGTGTCGCGCAGGTAGCGCTCGAAGTAGCGCCGCTTGGTCTCGGCGTCCGCGCGCGCCGCCCCCGCGACGAACGCGCGCCGTTCCCCCTCGGTCGTGGAATCCCGGAGTGTCTCCGCGTGGAGCCGCCGCTCCGCCGTCGGCGCACCGAGCTCCACCAGGGAGGTCACGATTGCCCACCGCGTCGGGGGACGCAGCGGCTCACCCGCCGCGCGCTCCCCATCGAGCAGCGAGTCGAGATACGCGACCATCCGCGACGACTGCGCGACGCCGATCAGCGCATCCAGATGCAGCTTTCGGATCCCGTAGGGACGCTCCCCATCCTCGGCCACCTGACGCAGCATTCGTTCGACCGCGGGCCCATGCGCGAGGCGTTGCGGCGTCGACAGGTAGGCCCCGAACGCGCGGGACGCTCGCCCGAGCACGCTCGCGGCAATCTGTTCATCCGCCTCGCCCGGCAGCTCACGGACGGCCATCTCGATGAAGCGCGTAGGCGAGAGGCGTGCATCGCGCACGAGGTCCCACAGCGCGCCCCACAGCATGGCGCGCAGCATGGCGTCATCCACCGTGCCGATGTTCCGCTCCAGCCACGCGACCGATCGTGCGTCCGGCAACACGAGCGCATACCCCTGATCGCCCGCGTTGGCGAAGACGAATGCCGGCGCGGGTCTCCCCGTGGCCGCACGCACGAGCGTCGTCTCGGCCGCGATCTCCACCGGGAGCCTCACCGAGCGCGCGTCATCCTCGTAGGCGAGCAGCACCTCGACGCGCATCGGCCATACCCCGTCCCCCGAGAGCTCGTGCGCGGGACGCTGCACGAGCATCAGCGTGGCAATCGAGTCGCCGGCGATCGCGACAGCCTGCTCGATGATCGGCATCCCCGGGCGCAGGATGTATTGCGCCCCCCATGTATCCAGCGGTCGCCCGGCGGCTCGCCCGATGGCGTCGAGCAGTTCGCGCCAGGTGGCGTTCCGGAACTGGTGCCGGCGCAGGAAGTCCCACACGCCGTCGCGAAACGCTCCCTCACCGACGAGATACTCGAGCTGTTTGAGGATGCCGGGCGCCTTGTTGTAGACGATCGGTCCATAGTTGGACTTCGCCTGATCCAGGTTGGCGAGCGATTGCCAGACGGGCGTCGTTCCCGATGTGGCGTCCACACCGTACGCCGCCGGCTTGTTCCGGAGGTGGAACGTCTTCCACGCCTCTGTCCCGGGATCGAGCGCATCCTGCATCTTCGCCGCCATGTAGGTGGCGAATCCCTCCTTGAGCCAGAGGTCGTCGAACCACCGCATCGTCACGAGATCGCCGAACCACTGGTGAGCGACCTCGTGGTAGATGAGCGACTTGCGTGAGATCAGCTGCGAGAGCGTGGGACGCTCGCGAAAGATGAGCCGGTCTTCGGAGTAGAAGATCGCGCCCGGATGCTCCATGCCCCCGAAGGGAAACGCGGGCGCGAGCACCAGGTCCATCTTCGGGAACGGGTACGGATGGTCGAAGTAGCGCTCGAGCCACGTCAGCGCTCGCGCGTTCAGGGCGACCAGCGTATCGCCCTCCATCTCGGCCGCGCGCGACCGGCGGACGTACACCGTCATCTCGCGGCCGTCCACGCGCGCCGTGTGCGTGGCCCACGGCCCCGCGGCAAAGGCGAACAGGTACGTGCTGATCCGCTCCGTGTCGGCGAAGCGGAAGGTGGTGCGCCCGGCCGTCGAATCCGCGCCGAGCAACGGCGCGTTCGAGACCGCCGTCCAGTCGCGCGGAGTGACGAGCGTCAGGCGGAACGAGGCCTTGAGATCCGGCTGATCGAACGCGGGGAAGAGCTGATTCGCATCCGCGGGAACGAGCAGCGTGTAGAGGTAGCGCGAGTCGTCGGTCGCATCATCCACCCGGATGATGCTCGCACCCGCCGGCGCGATCGCCGCATCGAAATCCACCTCGATGCTGTTGGGTCCCGACCTGAGCGCGGCCTCCGGAATGCGAACGTGTGCCCCATTGAAGCGCGCGTCCGCGACGTCCCGCCGGTTGGCCCGCACCACGCCAAGGCGCGGTCCCCGAAAATCGAGGATCACGTCGCCGGCAGCCTTCTTGTCGAAGCGCACCGTCACGCGGCCGAGCGCGCGATCCGGCGCAGAGACGTCGAGCAGCAGCTCGTAGCGGACATCCTCGATCTGCGCGACGCGGAACTCGGCGAGCTCGCGCGAGATGCCCGGCCCCATGAACGCGGCGAGCGTGTCGCGCGGCGAGGCGGCCGCGACATCATCCTGCGCGGTCTGTGGGTCGGCCGCCGCGATGACCGACGAGCCACGAGGCGACGCATCCGGCACCGCGGCAGACACCGGGCCCGCCGATGCCGAAGGCAACGCGATCGCGACGAAGAAAGCGGAAACGGTGGCGAGCGACATGCCGGAGACTATCCCGCGTGCTGTCCGCGCGCCACCGCCGGCATCGCGGCATCGTCTTGCGGGCCGCCGCCGTCGACCGCTCGGCCGGTCGTCGAGCAGAATCGAGACTCGTGAGGCCGAAGCTCGCGACGCCGCCGCGTCCCGCTCACTGCGCGCGCAGCGCCGCCGAGAACCACTGGAACACCGAGCGCTCGAACTGCCCGCGGACACCGACCGTGTGATCGCCGGCGAACATCGCCATCTCGACGGGCACATCGAGCCTTTCGAGCGCGCGGGAGAGCGCGGCGACGTCGCTCGCGACCGGGTCGTTCGCCCCCACCTCGAGTCGGATCCGGACGTCGGCCAGCCCGGGCGACGCCCGCGAGATCTCACCGAGCAGGGTCGCGCGCGTCCACATGTCCCACACCGCGTCGTCGCGGACGAGCTGTCCCTCGCGCGGCACGTACGGCAGCGCCGCGAAGAACGGGGGGCGCGCGCCGTCCGGCGAGAACGCCACCGCCTTGGCCAGGGTCACGCGCGCCAGGACGTCCTCGTCGGGCACCGACCCCTCGCGCATGCTCGCCAGCGCCGCTTCGACGGCCGACTCGCCGAACGGATTCGGATCGCGCACCATCGGCGGGCTCATGACCAGCGCCGCGCCGAACACGTCCGGCCGGTGCGCCGCGAGTCGCATCGCGCCGTAGCCCCCCATCGACTGCCCGGCGATGCCCCGCGCGCGACGATCCGGAATCGTGCGATACGCCGCGTCGATGTAGTGCACCAGATCGCGGGCGACGAAATCCTCCCACCGCCCGCCGCTCGCCGAGTTCGCCAGCCAGCTCCCCCCGAAGCGATTGCCCACATCCGGGATGACGAGGATCAACTCGGCGGCGGAATCGGCGAGCGTGAGCGAATCCAGTGTGTGCGTGACATCGAGCCCATCGTAGCCCGCATCGCCCAGCCAGCTCTCGGGCGCCGCCCCGAACGCGTGCAGCAGGATCACGACCGGATATCGCCGCTCCGGTTCCTCGTGATAGCCGGGCGGCAGGTGGACGATCACCCGGCGCTCGACGGGATCGCCAATGCGATTGCGCAGGGCATCGCTCCGAACGAGCTCCTCGATCGTGCGTGACCGGGCGGTGGTGTCCTGCGCGTGGGCGGCGACCGGCGCGGCGACCGCGAGGAGCGCGGGAATCGCGAGTCGCGGGAACAGCGCCGCGCGCGCGCCGATCACCGCACCGCTCCAGCCCCCGCACCGCGCCGCGGATCTCCGCCGGCGGTCACCGAGCGCGGCCCGATGACCACGGCCGCGCCGTACCCCATCCGCAGCTCGCCGGCGAGCGAGATCGGTTGCACCCGATAGCCCATCGCCGAGAGCGCACGCACGACATCGGGCGCGAAGCCATCCTCGTACGACACCGTCGCGCCGCGCGCGCCGCCGCCACCGCGCCCCCCGACGAGAAAGCGCGGCAGCTCCAGCGCTTCCTGCGGCCCGAGCCCGAAGTCGACGACGCCGACCAGGGTCTGGAAGACGGCGGACGTGATCCACGCATTGCCGGCCGCGCCGACGGCGAGCACCGGCCGCTTGCTCGCGCCCGACCCCTCGAAGACGATCGTCGGCGCGATCGTGCTGCCGTGTCGCGCGAACGGGAGGCGCGCACCGTACGCATCGGGATCGCTCGAGTACGAGAACAGCTTGTCGTTGTAGAGGAAACCCAGCCCCGGCGTCACGTGGAAGGTTCCGCCCCACGTGCCGAGCGTCTGCGTCACCGCGACCACGTTCCCATCCGCATCGGCGACCGCGAAGGCCGTCGTGCCGGTCGAGTGGATCCCGTCACCGCCGCCCGCGCCATCGACCTCGATGTCAGCGCCACCGGAGCGTCCACGGGTCCTGGCCCCCGGGCCGCTGCTGTCGGCGGACACGGGACCGCGATCGGAGGCGCAGGTCAGCTCGGCGCCGCGAAAGCTCTCCGGCGGGAGCGCGCGAGTCGGATCGAAGCACGACCACCGGATTCGCGCCGTGTCCTTGTCCACGATCGGCGCGACGTCCACTGGCCACAACGATGGATCGGCGATCCGGTTGCGCGACGACGGCGTGAGCTGCCACGCCGAAATCATGGCGTGCAGCGTCGCCGCATCGTCGGTGTAGAGCTTGGGCGCCGGCCACTGCTCGAGCAGATTGAGCTGCGCGACGAGCGTCGCGCCGCCGGCCACCGGCGGAGTGCTCGAGTAGATGGTGTGTCCGCGGTACGTCCCCGACACCGGGGCCCGCTCGGCCGCGAAGTAGCGGGCGAGATCCGACAGCTTCATCGGGCTGCCGAACCGTCGCAGGTCATCGACCATGCGTCGAGCCACCTCACCGCGATAGAAGCCGTCCGCTCCGCCGGTGGCGATCTGCTCGAGCACCCAGGCGAGATCGGGATTCTTCACGGTGTCGCCGGCGCGCACCGGCTCGCCATCGCGGAAGAAGAGCGCGACGGCGCCGGGCGACCGCTCGTAGTGTTCACGCTCCGTCGCCAGCGTCGTCGCGAGGCCATCGCTCACGGTGTAGCCGTCCCGCGCGGCGCGGATCGCCGGGGCGAGCAGATCGGCCCATGCGAGCTTGCGGCTTCCGTGCTTTCGCCAGGCGAGATGCATGGCGGCCACCGTGCCGGGCACGTTCGTGCGCGCCGGGCGCTCGAGCCCCCGGCCGTCGTCGGGCAGCCAGCCGATCCCCGCATCCTCGGGCACGCGCGTCATGAACTCGATCAGCTCGGGGTCGCTCATCCCCGGCCGGTAGATGAGCATCTGCCCATATCCGCCGACCCCGCTCGCGTCGGGCTCGACCACGCCGAGCGCGAACGACACCGCGATCGCCGCATCGATGACATTGCCGCCCCGGCGAAGAATTTCGAGTCCGGCTTCGGTCGCGATCGGGTGCGCACTCGAGACCGCCGCGCGTCCCGTCGCGCCCTCACGCGTCGGCGGTCGCTCCCGGAGCATCGCATGGATCGCATCATCCAGCTCCGTGTCGCTGGTCGCCGCTAGGGCTCGAGGGCGATGTTGATCGCGCAATGCCGTCCACTGCGCCCGGCGCGCGCGCCCATCGGCGCCCGACGCATAATAGAGGCGCGCGGTCCGCTCCCAGACGCGATCGAAGCGCTCCGCGTTGTATGCCGGCCGATCGACGCGCGCGGGATTCGGCACGTCGGCGGCCCGCAGCTCGCCGAGGCTCGGCGCCGACACGAACCACAGCCGGCCGACGTCCGGGAACATGTCCTGCGCGTCGCGATCCCCGAGCCGGTCGGGATCGCCATTGTACCCGGGCCCCGAGGGTGGCACATCGACGAGCGCGAGCATCCTGCCATCGGGGGCCCACGCCGGCTCGGCATGTCGATCCGCTACGAAGTTCACCCAGGCGCCCGACACGGGCGTCACGAAGACGCCGCCATCTCCACCTCCGCTCGTGAACGCGATCCGCGCACCATCCGGCGACCACGCCGGGTGCTCGGCCGCGCGATCCGCTATGATCGCCTCCGGCTGTCCACCGTCGATCGAGCGCACCACGAGTTGTCGCTCACCCTCGGTCACCGTCGCGTACGCGACCCGCTTCCCGTCCGGCGAGATGGACGGCCACCGCTCGGCCGCGCCCCCGCCCGCCGTCAATCGGGTCAGGGCTCCATCGGGTGCGCGAACCCAGATGCGAGCACCGTGTCCCCGACCGAGGACGAAGAGGATCCGGCCATCGCTCGCGATCGCCGGTTCGCCTTCGTCCTCCGGAGCGGTCGTGAGTCGGTCGGGCTCGCCGACCGCGCCACCGTCGGCACCGACGCGCACACGCCAGAGATCGAAGTCGCCCGAGCGGTTGGAAGAGAAGACGATGGCGGAACCGTCCGCCGTCCAGGCAGGTTCGCGATCCCACGCGAGGCCGGAGGTAGTGCGCACCCAGTCGGCTCGCTCGCCGGCAGTCGATTGGACCCAGAGATCTCCGCGCACCGCCAGCGCCAGTCGACCGTCGGGCGAGTAGGCGGGATTGCGCGCTCCAGCGGGAGCCAGGGACGTATCGGGCGCCGGGTCGGGCGACCGGGTGGTAGCTCGGTCCGGCGCCTGCGCGAGGACGAGAAGCAGCGGGACGAGTTGCAGCATGGATCGGACGCTCCGGTCGCCGGGTCCGTATGGTGGCGGGATGCCTCAGGATCGCCCTTGTGGGGTGCGGCGTCAATACGGTGGGGCGCTCGGCGGCGCTCCGATTCGGCTCTTCTTCAGGTCCTCGTGGTGTTGACGACGACCTTGGTG
>CAYLPM010000214.1:0-4028 GCA_964385525.1 uncultured Gemmatimonadaceae bacterium | reverse complement strand
GAGCCCCTGCGCACTGCTGCGGAGGCGCCGGGCACGCGACCATCCCCTCGGCCCCTCCCCGGCAATCGCATACCCCGGTATCCCGACCGACTGCGCGCCGACCGGGTCTCCGGCCATGTCATCGTCGAGTTCTCCGTCGATGCTCGAGGCGTTCCCGACTCCGCGAGCATGAGAGTGATCGAGGCGACGCACGAGCTGTTCGCGGTCGCCGTTCGGGACATACTGCCCTCGTGGCGCCTCGATGGCGCCGGCGTCGCGCGCATCCCGGTTCACTTCCGGGTGGTGGTACCTTGGGCGGCGGAGCAGACCGGCGTCGAGCCGCCGAGGTATCAGAACGACCCGGGGTCACTGTGGCCGGTCATCGTGACCACGGTACCGCCGTGAAGGTCCCTCCGGTGCCGGCGCCGCATCGCGGCCGGGTCGCGTCGGGCAACCGGGCCGCGGCGTCGCGCCCGCTCGCGCCACTTGGCCTGTGTTGCACTCGCCGGCGTCGGCGCGCCAGCGCGCCTCGGCTTCGGGATCAGTCGTGGATGCTGAACCGGAACGCAACCGTCCAGATACGCGTCGGCGAGTTCGCACCACCCGTGGAGCTGCTGCGTAGCTCGAGCTCGGCGTAATCCGATCCGACATACCCCTCGGCAGGCCGATACACGTACACCGCGACCCAGTTCGTCTCGGCGCCGCGACGAATCTCGCTCACGCTGTAGTGCTCTGCCTGGGTGGAGATCGAAGCACCTTCTTCATCGCCGCCCAGGGTCGGGTATTCGAACGTCTCGGTATTCCGCAGCGAGACGCTGACGGTCTCGACGGGGTTGGACTCTCTGCACCCCTGAATGTGGACGACGATTGGAAGCAGGAGGATCAACGCGATCGATCGGCGGAGGCGCAGGGTTGCCATTGGTCGTCTCCTTGCCCGGATCAACCGAGCCATCCGGAATACAGGGGTCCGTGCCGGTCACTCATGATGCATACCCCGGCTGCTGAACGAAAGTCACGCTGTCCAGGGCCGAGCCATGTCGGCGTCGACGGTCGCAGCTCACGCTCCGCGTTCCACATCGAGATCTTCGGCTCACCACTGCACTGGCGCACCGGGTGACGAAGGGCGATCATCGATGACGAGCCACGGTCCGACTCGGGTCGCTTCGATCTCGCGTTCGCCGAATCGACCTCCGACATTCGCTCGATGATTCCTCAGTGGGCCGAACGATGAGCTCGCACGATCTGCGCGAGGTCCTCGCGCAAGCGCTGGGCGCGGCGTACTCCCTCGAGCGCGAGCTCGGGGGCGGTGGAATGAGTCGCGTCTTCGTGGCGGAGGAGCGGGCGCTCGGCAGGCACGTCGTGGTCAAGGTGCTGCCCCCCGAGGTGGCTCAGGGTGTCTCGCTCGAGCGCTTCCGTCGCGAGATACGGGTGCTGGCTGCGCTGCAGCACCCGAACATCGTGCCGGTGCTCGGCGCCGGAGAGGCCGACGGCATGCTGTACTACACCATGCCGCTCATTCACGGCAAATCGCTCCGGGAGCGCCTCGCGGACGAGCACGCACTGCCAGTTGCCGACGTCGTCTCGATCCTCGGCGATGTCGCGGCCGCGCTCGTCTGCGCCCACGAGCGCGGCATCGTCCATCGCGACATCAAGCCCGGCAACATTCTGCTCAGCGGCGACCGCGCGCTGGTGACCGACTTCGGGATCGCCAGGGCAATCGCCGGCGGCGCGACCGAGCTCGAGTCGCGCACGACTCTGACGCAGCGGGGGCAGAGTCTCGGCACGCCCGCCTACATGTCTCCGGAGCAGGTGGCCGGCGATCAGCGAATCGACCATCGGTCCGACCTGTACTCGCTGGGGATGGTGGCCTACGAGGCGCTGACGGGAAGCTCCGCGTTCGCGGGTCGTTCCATCCAGTCGCTGATGGCGGCGCAGGTGACGGAACCGCCCGTACCGATCACCACGATCCGTCCGTCGACTCCGACGGCCCTCGCGACACTCGTGATGCGTTCGCTCGAGAAGCATCCCGCCGACCGGCCACAGAGCGCCAGGGACCTGCTGCGCGAGCTCGGTGCGGTGCGCAGCGGCGACGCGGGGGCGCTCGTCTCATTGCCGCGGCCGGGCCGGACGCCGTCACGGGTGCGACGTGCGCTTCCCTGGATCGCCGTCGCCGCGCTCGGCGCCTCGACGGTCGTGCTCGCGGTGATGGCGGCGCCCCGGTCGGGCGCGAGATTCTCATCCTCGCCGGAGCCAAGGTACTGGAACATCGTTCTTCCGGAGTCCGCCCCGCTGGCGTACGTCGGCGAGGCCGAGCTGTCGATCGGCAGACCGGCGCTGGCGTTGTCCCGTGACGGGATGCGGCTCGCCTACGTCTCCCGCGACGAATCGAGCACGTTCCTGATGCTCCGTCGCATGGACGGTCCGGTGTCCGTGCGCCTGCCCGGGACCGAAGGTGCATTCCAGCCGTTCTTTTCACCGGACGGGCGCTGGATCGGCTTCTTCGGCGGCGGAGAGCTGAAGCGTGTGAGTGCCGACGGCGGGCGTCCCACAACGCTGGCGCAGGTCACCGAGCCGGTCGGCGGCATGTGGCTCGACGATGGCCGGATCATCGTCGCGGAAGCGCAGGGATTCCGCCTGACCGAAGTCCCGGCCGCCGGCGGCGTGCCGCGGCTGCTGCACGCGCTCCCGGAAGCGGGCACATCGATGCCGCAGGCGCTCGGCGACGACTGGATCCTCGGCAGCTCGGGGCGACGACGCATCACACTCACCTCGGTCGCCACCGGAGCGCAGCGCGTTCTCACGCGCGACGGCTTCGCGTCGCCCGATACGGCGGGCGCGACCGAGGTCATCCACGGGACGATGCCGCGCCATGTGGCGAGCGGGCACCTGCTGTATCTCTCGTCCGGCGAGAACGGTGTGCTGATGGCCCTTCCCTTCGATGCCGAGCGGCAGCGCGTGCTGGGGCCGCCGGTTCCGGTGCTCTCGGACGTCCGGCAGGAGGCGGCCGTCGGGGCAGGCCAGTTTGCCGTGAGCGACGACGGGACGATCGTGTTCGCCGCGGGTGGAAACGCCGCCCGGTCGCATCTCGCATGGATCCGGCCCTCCGGCGAGATCGACACGCTGCCGGTTCCGCCGGCGGACTACGGCGAGCCCCATGTGTCTTCTGACGGCAGGCGGGTGTTCGTCCGGCTCTGGCCGCCCGGCGCACCGCTCGAAGCGTGGCTGATCGACCTGGAGCGCGGCACCCACGCGAAGATCCCGTTCGGTGCTCCCGTGGCGGTCTTCGGCGGCGGATGGTGGTCCGACGGCCGGAGCGTGGTCGCAACGCTGAGTGACTCGCTCGTCACGGTGCGGAGGGCCATCGATGGGACGGCGCTCGAGGACACGTTGTGGCGCGGAGGCGTCGTGATCGCCGTGTCCCGGGATGCCCGGCGCCTCGTGGTCGTGGAGTCGCCGGGCAGGCTCAGACTCGTCTCCCAGGACGCTGCGGCCCCGATGGACACGATCGTGGAGAACATTACCTTTGTCGCATTGTCCCCCGATGGCGAGTGGCTCACGTTCACCTCGCACGTGAGCGGGCACTCCGAGGTGTACGTCGCGCCATTCGGCGAGCCGCGCGCGCAGCACAGGATCTCCGTGGGCGGTGGCGAGGAAGGTGTCTGGAGCCGCGACGGACGCGCGATCATTTACCGGAACGGTCCGCGCTGGTACGCCGTGCGGGTGACGCCTGGCGAGCCGTTCGAGTACGGGCCGCCACGGCTGCTCTTCGAGGGGCCGTACAACAACGTGCCGGGATGGTCGCACGACGTGGGACCGGACGGATCGCATCTCGTGCTCGTCGGATCCGGTACCGAGACCACGACGAGACTCGAGGTCATCACCGACTGGTTCTCCGAGCTACGACGGCTTGCGCCGGCGAGGGGCCGCTGAGCCTCTCGCGCGTGGCACTCAGAGCGTGGCGAGAGCGAAGATCTCCGCGAGCTGTTCCGCCGTCAGCGCGACCTCGGGCTGCGCGCCGCGCAGCCGCACCGCCGCGTGGAGCAGATCGA
>CAYLPM010000213.1:0-3327 GCA_964385525.1 uncultured Gemmatimonadaceae bacterium | reverse complement strand
TCTCGAGGATCTGCGTGCGCAGGTCGCCCTCGAGCTCGGAGAGAATGAAGATTCCGTTCGCCATCGTGCCGGGTGTCGATCAGCGCGGCAGGGGCATCGACCACAGCACGATGTAGCGGGACGCGGCGAGCGGCATCGTGTTGTCGTCGCGCCCCTCGTCCGGAAGGAGCTGGCGATCCAGCCAATTGTCCGGCTGGTCGCGATGATACCGGTTGATGAGCACTCCCGCGAGGGTCCCGATCGCGGCGCCCATGACGACATCGCTCGCCCAGTGATTGTTGGTGTACATGCGCGACGCACCGATCAGCGTAGCGCCGACGTACATCACGGGCCCGATGTAATCCTCCGAACCGGGCCACCACTGCGATGTTTCCGACGTCACGACCGTTGCCGCCGCGAATCCGGCCACGGTGTGACCCGAGGGGAACGAGCGATACTGCTCGTCGCCGAAGCCCCGGAGCAGGCCGAAGTCCAGCGGGTTCGTGACGTCGAGGTACGGCCGCGCGCGTCCCACCGTCCCCTTGATGGCGACTGCCAGGCCAGTGCCGATCGCGATCGCCTCGAGGCCGTGCAGTCCCAGCGCGGCGGTCTCGCGGTCATCTCGCGCGATCCCGTGGAGGTAGAGGCCGCTACCAATGATGATCGAGCCCGGGAACCCGATGAAATTGAGCGTCTCCGCCGGATGGCGCAGGAACCAGAGCTCCTGGTGTCGCGGATGCTGGAGTTTCTCCGCGAAGTACCGATCCACCGGCGAGATGGCGACCGTTCCGACGATGAACAGCCCGGCGATCAGCGCGTCCTCCCCCGTAAGGATTGGATCGCGCCGGCTCGCCAGTGGCTGCCCGGCCGGCGGTCCCGGGTTCCGCACCGCTCCGACCGGCACCGGCTTCGCCAGAATGTCGCCCGCGCCCGCTTCGGCGGAGCGCGGGTGACGCTCCGCTCCGGCCGTCTCCCGAAGCCCGACCCCGATCTGCGCCTCGAGTGACCCCGTTCCACAGAGCCCGAGCCCGATCACGAGCGCGAGAGTGCTTCGCAAGTCGTTTCCTCACGGCAGTTGGTGAACGGACCGTCCATGCAGCCCGTGTGCCGGACGAGCACGGACCCCTTGCCCAACACTCCCGGTTGTTGTCTCGTATTCCCTGAGCCACACGGTAGCCCCCTCACCCCCACGTTGGACGCCGCCATGAGAACACCCCTCTCTCGCGCGGTCGTGATCGCGGGCGCCCTCGCGCTCGCCGCTCCGATCGCACACGGCCAAATGGCCCCCCAACTCGACTCCGCGACCTTGTCGCTCTTCCAATGGCGCAGCATTGGACCGGCGAACATGGGTGGACGCATTACGGACGTCGAGGCGCACCCCACCAATCACAAGATCTTCTACTTCGCGGCCGCGTCAGGCGGGATCTGGAAGACGGTCAACAACGGCACGACGTTTTTCCCGGTCTTCAGCAACGAACGCGCGATCTCGATGGGGGACATGGCCATCGCGCCGTCGAACCCGAACATCGTCTGGGCCGGCACCGGTGAGGAAGACTCGCGCAACTCGATCTCGCCGGGCGCCGGCATCTACAAGTCCACCGATGGCGGGATGAGCTGGCAGCACATGGGCCTCGACAGGACCGAGGCGATCGGCCGCATCATCGTGCACCCGACCAACCCCGACATCGTCTACGTCGCCGCGCTCGGCGCGATCTGGCGCTCGAACCCGGAGCGTGGGCTGTACAAGACGACCGACGGCGGACGGACGTGGACGCTGTCGAAGTTCGTCAGCGACAAAGCCGGCTTCATCGACCTCGTGATGGATCCCCGCAACCCGGACGTGCTGTACGCCGCGAGCTGGGAACGCGTGCGCGGCCCCTACTTCCTCCGGTCCGGCGGGCCGGGCTCGGCGCTCTGGAAGTCGACGGACGCCGGTGCGACATGGACGGAGATCAAGGGGAACGGCTTCCCCGAGACGCTGAAGGGCCGGATGGGGCTCGCAATAGCGCCCAGCAATCCCGATATCGTCTATGCGATAGTCGAGGCGGATGCGCCGGGTAACCCTTCCGCCGACGGAATTCCGCTTCGCGGGCAGGAAGCGCAGCAGCGTCTGAGCGGGCTGTATCGCTCGACCGATGCGGGACGCAACTGGGAGCGCATGAACAGCACCAACAACCGCCCCTTCTACTACTCGCAGGTGCGCGTAGATCCCCAGAACCCCGAGCGGGTTTACCAGATTGCCACGCGGGCGAACTTCTCGGATGACGGGGGCCGGACGCTCGGCTCCACCGCGCTCGGGGTGCACGTCGACCACCACGCCCTGTGGATCAACCCGTCCGATCCCGAGCACCTGATCCTGGGCAACGACGGCGGGCTCCAGATCTCGTACGATCGCGGCGGCTCGTGGGAGCACGTCAACACGATGCCGCTCGGCCAGTTCTACAACATCTCGTACGACATGCAGGTCCCGTATCGGGTCTGCGGCGGGCTCCAGGACAACGGCTCGTGGTGCGGCCCCAGTCGCGCGACGTCGGGCGGGATCTCCAACGCGAACTGGTTCAACGTCGGCGGTGGCGACGGCTTCGTGACTCAGCAGGATCCGCGCGATCCGAACATCGTGTACGCCACGTCGCAGGGCGGCAACATGCGCCGGCGCAACCTGCTCACCGGCGAGTCCGTCAGCCTGCGCCCGGGATCGTGGAACCAGATCCGTGGCTTCTACGAGGACTCGATCATCATCGCGCGTCCCGACACGACCCGCCCGGCGACCGCCGAGCAGCGCGCGCGCGTCGCGGAGATCCGCGCGCGAGCCGGGGCGGATTCGGTGGAGCGGAACTATCGCTTCAACTGGAACACTCCGTACTTCCTCTCCGCGCACAACCCATCGGTCTTCTACGCCGCCGGGAACAAGGTCTTCAAGTCGACGAACATGGGCGACGACCTGCGCGCCATCTCGCCCGATCTGACGCTGAACGACACCGTGAAGGTCCGCATCTCGACGCAGACGACGGGCGGCGTGACGCCCGACGCGACGAGCGCGGAGACGTATCACACGATCGTGTCGCTCGCCGAGTCGCCGGTGCGGCCGGGGATCCTGTGGGCGGGCGCGGATGACGGGAGCCTCTGGTACACCAAGAACGACGGCGCGGAGTGGACGAACGTGTCGCGGAACGCCGTGAGCGCGGGCGTCCCGGCCGGCGTCTACGTGAGCCGGCTCGAGCCGTCGAAATACGACACGGCGCCGGTCTACGTGACCTTCGACAACCACCGCAACGGCGACTTCACGCCGTACGTGCTCGTGTCGACCGACTTCGGACGCACGTTCCGGTCGATCGCCTCGAACCTGCC